>NZ_VMLH01000061.1:0-14978 GCF_013276595.1 Streptococcus sp. 10824 | reverse complement strand
ATTTTCATTGAGTATAAGTAGATAGAAAAGTTATATACTATCTATTGAAAATATTATAAATCAGATACAAAGACAGGTGAAACCTTCTGTGTTATACTAGAGATATGTTAGATTTGAAAGAATACGGTATCGTCATGTGGCCGGAGGAGAAAGTCATTTCTTTCCGTGAGAAACTTCTCAGTTGGTATGATGAAAACAAAAGAGATTTACCGTGGCGTAGAAGTAAAAATCCTTATCATATCTGGGTTTCTGAAATTATGCTCCAGCAGACCAGGGTGGATACAGTTATCCCTTACTACGAAAGATTCCTGGACTGGTTTCCAACTGTCGAAAGTTTGGCGAATGCGCCTGAAGAGCGTTTGTTGAAGGCTTGGGAGGGACTGGGATATTATTCTCGAGTACGCAATATGCAGGCTGCAGCCCAGCAGATTATGACTGATTTTGGTGGCCAATTTCCAAATACCTATGAAGGAATTTCCAGTTTGAAAGGGATTGGCCCTTACACAGCAGGAGCTATTTCCAGTATCGCTTTTAACTTGCCTGAGCCAGCTGTAGATGGTAATGTCATGCGGGTCTTGGCGCGTCTGTTTGAAGTCAACCATGATATTGGGATTCCAAGTAATCGCAAAATTTTTCAGGCAATGATGGAGATCTTGATTGACCCAGAGCGTCCGGGTGATTTTAATCAAGCTTTGATGGACTTGGGGTCTGATATTGAGTCTCCTGTAAATCCCAGACCTGAAGAAAGCCCAGTCAAGGACTTTAGTGCGGCATATCAGAATGGAACCATGGACCGTTATCCAATCAAGGCTCCCAAGAAAAAGCCAGTTCCTATTTATCTCAAAGCCTTGGTGATAAAGAATAGTCAGGGACAATTTTTGCTTGAAAAAAATGAAAGCGAAAAGCTATTGGCAGGTTTTTGGCATTTCCCCTTGATAGAAGTTGATGACTTTTCGCAAGAGGAGCAGTTTGACCTCTTCCATCAGGTTGCAGAAGAAAGTGTGAATTTTGGCCCCAGTCCAGAAGAGAGTTTTCAGCAGGACTATGACCTAGATGTTGCTTGGTTTGATGTTTATTTTGAGACTGTCAAGCATGTCTTTAGCCATCGCAAGTGGCATGTTCAAATTGTAGCAGGACAGGTGAGTGACTTTCATGACTTTTCAGATAGGGAAGTTCGTTGGCTTTCACCAGAAGAATTCAAGAATTACCCACTTGCCAAACCCCAACAAAAAATCTGGCAGGCTTATGCACAAGCCAACTTAGACAGTAGCCAAGACTAGCTATTGTGTCTTCTGACTATTTTTTTGGTATAATAGTAGAGAAAAAGGTGAACATATGAAAAAAATACTAATTGTAGATGATGAGAAACCAATCTCGGATATTATCAAGTTTAATATGACCAAGGAAGGTTACGAAGTTGTAACTGCTTTTAACGGTCGTGAAGCGCTAGAGCAATTTGAAGCAGAGCAGCCAGATATTATTATTTTGGATTTGATGCTTCCGGAAATTGATGGTTTAGAAGTTGCTAAGACCATTCGTAAGACAAGTAGTGTACCTATTATCATGCTGTCGGCTAAAGACAGCGAATTTGATAAGGTTATCGGTTTGGAGCTTGGAGCAGATGACTATGTGACAAAACCCTTCTCCAATCGTGAGTTGCAGGCGCGTGTTAAAGCTCTTCTGCGTCGTTCTCAACCTATGCCAGTAGATGGGCAGGAAGCAGAAAGTAAACCTCAACCTATCCAAATTGGGGATTTAGAAATTGTTCCAGACGCCTACGTGGCTAAAAAATATGGAGAAGAACTAGACTTAACCCACCGTGAGTTTGAGCTTTTGTATCATTTGGCATCGCATACAGGTCAGGTCATTACGCGCGAACACTTGCTTGAGACTGTCTGGGGTTATGACTATTTTGGTGATGTCCGTACGGTTGATGTGACTGTCCGACGTCTGCGTGAGAAGATTGAAGATACGCCCAGCCGACCAGAGTATATCTTGACGCGCCGTGGTGTAGGGTATTACATGAGAAATAATGCTTGATTTACTGAAACAAACCATTTTTACCAGAGATTTTATCTTTATCCTGATTTTGTTAGGTTTCATCCTTGTTGTGACCCTCTTATTACTGGAGAATAGACGAGATAATATTCGGTTGAAGCAAATCAATCAAAAGGTTAAAGATTTGATTGCAGGAGATTATTCCAAGGTTCTTGATATGCAAGGTGGGTCTGAAATCACCAATATTACCAATAATTTGAATGACTTGTCGGAGGTTATTCGTCTCACTCAGGAAAATCTAGAACAAGAGAGTAAGAGGCTAAATAGTATTCTGTTTTATATGACAGATGGGGTTCTTGCGACCAATCGTCGGGGTCAGATTATCATGATTAACGATACAGCCAAGAAGCAACTGGGGTTGGTTAAAGAAGATGTTCTGAATAGAAGCATTTTGGAATTGCTCAAGATAGAAGAAGACTATGAATTGCGTGATTTGATTACCCAAAGTCCAGAATTGTTGCTAGATTCCCAAGATATCAATGGCGAATATTTGAACCTTCGAGTTCGCTTTGCCTTGATACGTCGAGAGTCTGGCTTTATTTCAGGCTTGGTGGCTGTTTTGCATGATACGACGGAGCAGGAGAAGGAAGAACGCGAACGGAGACTCTTTGTTTCCAATGTTAGCCATGAGTTACGGACTCCTTTAACCAGCGTGAAATCCTATCTTGAAGCCTTGGATGAGGGAGCTTTGTGTGAAACTGTAGCACCAGACTTTATCAAGGTTTCTCTTGATGAAACCAACCGTATGATGCGCATGGTGACGGACCTCCTTCATCTTTCACGGATTGATAATGCTACCAGTCATCTAGATGTGGAACTGATTAACTTCACTGCTTTTATTACCTTTATCCTCAATCGTTTTGACAAGATGAAAGGACAGGAAAAGGAAAAAAAATATGAGTTGGTGAGAGATTATCCCATCAATTCTATCTGGATGGAAATTGATACAGATAAGATGACACAGGTTGTCGACAATATTTTAAATAATGCTATTAAGTATTCGCCAGATGGGGGTAAAATCACTGTCAGAATGAAGACAACTGAAGACCAGATGATTTTATCCATTTCTGACCAGGGTTTAGGGATTCCTAAGCAGGATTTACCACGTATCTTTGACCGTTTCTATCGTGTGGATCGTGCTAGAAGTCGTGCACAAGGTGGTACAGGTCTAGGACTGTCTATCGCTAAAGAAATTATCAAACAACATAAGGGCTTTATTTGGGCCAAGAGTGAATACGGCAAGGGTTCAACCTTTACCATTGTGCTCCCTTATGATAAGGATGCAGTGAAAGAAGAAGTATGGGAGGACGAAGTAGAAGACTAGAATGAGTGAAATAGGCTTTAAATACAGTATTTTAGCGTCGGGTTCCAGTGGAAATTCTTTTTATCTGGAAACCTCAAAAAAGAAGCTTTTAGTAGATGCAGGCTTGTCTGGCAAGAAAATTACCAGTCTGCTAGCTGAAATTAACCGTAAGCCAGAAGACCTGGATGCCATCTTGATTACCCATGAGCATTCAGATCATATCCATGGAGTAGGCGTTTTGGCTCGCAAGTATGGTATGGATCTTTATGCCAATGAAAAGACCTGGCAAGCTATGGAAAATAGTAAATATCTTGGCAAGGTGGATTCTTCGCAAAAGCATATTTTTGAAATGGGTAAAACCAAAACCTTTGGAGATATCGACATCGAGAGTTTTGGTGTAAGCCATGATGCAGTCGCACCGCAGTTCTATCGCTTTATGAAGGATGATAAGAGTTTTGTCCTTTTGACAGATACAGGTTATGTCAGTGACCGTATGGCGGGCATTGTCGAAAATGCGGATGGCTATCTTATCGAGGCCAACCATGATGTAGAGATTTTGCGATCAGGTTCTTACGCTTGGCGACTCAAACAACGAATCCTATCTGACCTTGGGCACCTTTCTAACGAGGACGGTGCTGAAGCTATGATTCGGACGCTAGGAAATCGTACTAAGAAGATTTACCTTGGGCATTTATCTAAGGAAAATAATATCAAGGAACTGGCTCATATGACCATGGTCAATCAGCTGGCTCAAGCTGATCTGGGAGTCGGAGTAGACTTTAAGGTTTATGATACCTCACCAGATACCGCAACACCATTGACAGAGATATAGAAAGAACGCTGAGAAGGTGTTCTTTTTATATTGACTGAACACCTAAAAAGTAATACAATGGTGTTACCATTAAAAAAGGGAGCACAAAAGATGACTACTATTACATTAAAAGTTTCTGAAGCTGATAAAACATTTATGAAAGCAATGGCTAAGTTTGAAGGAGTTTCCCTTTCGGAACTTATTCGCACCAAAACTCTTGAAGCCCTAGAAGATGAATACGATGCTCGTGTGGCAGATTTAGCCTATCAAGAGTATTTAGAAGACTTGGAAAAAGGAGTTGAACCCATTACTTGGGAAGAAATGATACATGATTTAGGCTTGAAGGATGAATAATTTGTATAAATTAGTTCCAACAAGACGTTTTATCAAGCAATTGAAAAAATTGGACCGTTATACGCAGAAGCTAATTACAAACTATTTACAAACCAATGTTTTGGAAGACCCAAGACGACACGGAAAGGCTTTGGTTGGTAATCGCGTTGGTCAATGGTGCTATAGAATTGGTAATTATCGAGTTATCGTACAAATTGTAGATGATGAATTAGTCATTGCTACTCTAGAAGTTGGTCATAGGAGAGATATTTATTGAATTACTTTTTTCAAGTAAATTTTCATTCTTTTAAATATGATATAATAGGGCTTACAATACAAGAGAGGTTGCTTTATGGCAATAGATATTAGTGAAGAGCAGTTGGCTAAGGAGTCTGCTGATTTATTAAAAATACTTTTAAAAGATAGAACAACAAAGAAAAATATAGTTTGGGCGACGCATTCTTATAACTTGTTAGGAAAAGGCTTTAGTCCTAGTGATAGTATTAGTCCAAGTAAGGTTACTGGAAACTATGCTAACTTGATTCAGCCCAGATCTGAAAAATCCAAGTATGAGCAAAAAGATCGTACAAAAATAAGGGCAGAAGTGTTTACACCAACTTGGTTGGTCGCAAAGCAAAATGGATATGTGGAAGCCGACCTTGAAGCTCTGGATCTTGAAGATTATATCCAAGTGCGATGGCTAGAAATTACCTGTGGTGAAGCACCTTATATGGTAACTCGCTATGATACAGTGACTGGTAAGGAAATTCCATTATCTGAACGAGTTGGTTTTGTTGATAGAAAATTGCAGCGCATTAGTCGTGAGGTCTCAGATGAAGTCACCTTTTATGAATTTGTAAAAAAAGCTTATCGAGCTTCTTATGGCTATGAGTATCAAGGAGATTCTCTCCTTTTGGCGCGTGAAAATCTTCTAGCTACCTTTGAGGACTATTATCTAGCTAAGACTGGAAATAAACCAACATTAGAGCAAAAGAAAGAAATTGCAACCATTATCTCCTACAATGTCTTTCAGATGGATGGATTGAAAAAAATCAGTCCTTACTCAGCTAAACAAGAGCAATCTCAACAATTAAGCTTGTTTTCAGATGAGCTAGAAGTCCAAGAAGTAGAAGAATCTAAAACCCAAATCAAAGACTGGAAAAAGAATAAAATGATAGGTTTTGAGCGCCTATCTAGTGAGGAAAGTGAAATGAAATTTGATGTCGTGATAGGAAATCCGCCGTATCAGGAAATAGGAGAAGCTAGAGATGAGCCGATATATCACTATTTTATTGATGAAGCTTATAAAATCGCAGATAAATCTATACTAATCACCCCAGCAAGGTTTTTATTTAAAGCTGGTCAAACTCCTAAAAATTGGATGGAAAAGATGCTAGAAGATAAGCATTTAAAAGTTCAATTCTATGAGCTTAAAAGCGATAAAGTATTCACAGGAACAGATATTAAGGGTGGAGTAGCAATAACTTATCGTGATGCTGATAAAGATTTGGGACCAATCGGAGTATTTACTATTTTTGAAACTTTGAATGGTATTGTAAAAAAAATCGAAAAACATCCAGAATTTGAAACTTTTTCTGATTTAGTTTATCCTCAAGGTATTTATAGATTTTCAAATAAACTTTTTTCTGATTATCCAAATGCTGAAAAACTGCAAGGAAAAGGAACAAAAAATAAAATTGTTTCGAAATCACTAACTCAGTTAGATTTTGTTTTCAAAAACAAAGAAGAAAAAGACCATGTTGCTCTACTTGGAAGAATTGGCTCCGAACGTGTTTATCGATATATTAATAAAAAATATTTAGATTTACCGGAAACATTCGAAAATTATAATGTTTTTGTACCAGAAGCTAATGGAAGTGGTGCCTTAGGTGAAGTCTTATCAACACCCCTAATCGGGGAACCCCTAATCGGGGAACCCCTAATCGGGCATACAGATACTTTTTTATCTATTGGTAATTTTAAAACAAAATTTGAAGCCGATGCTTGTATTAAATTTATTAAAACTAAATTCGCTAGAGTATTATTAGGTGTTTTGAAAGTTACTCAGCATAATTCACGCAAAACTTGGTATTACGTCCCCCTCCAAGACTTTACGGTCAATTCGGACATTGATTGGACACAATCAGTGGCTGATATTGACCATCAGCTCTATCAAAAATATGACCTTTCTCCTGAGGAAATTGCCTTTATTGAGACACATGTAAGGGAGATGGATTAGAAAAGTATTTTTATTTGACAAATAGCGCTCAGTGATCTATAATTGACACATAGGATTAGGTCAGGAAGCATACGATGCCCTGACCCTTTTTGTACTTATGAGATGAGAAAGTCATTTGTTAGATAAATTGACTTGGTTAGCAAACGTTCAAAAAAGGAAAACTTATGCCAGTAGAAATTAAAACCACTAAAGAAATTCATCCTAAAATCTATGCTTACACTACACCGACGGTAACCAGTAATGAAGGCTGGATTAAGATTGGTTATACAGAACGTGATGTCACACAACGTATCAAGGAGCAAACGCATACTGCTCATATAGATACAGACATATTGTGGACTGGAGATGCGACCTATACAGAAGAGCCTAATAAGGGGAAAACTTTCAAGGATCATGATTTCCACCATTTCTTGTCTTTCCATGATGTAGAACGTCGTCCTAAGACGGAATGGTTCTATTTTAATGGAACTCCTGAAAAATCTAAAAATCTATTCGATAAATTTGTTCAGCATGATTTGTCTGGTTATCAACCTGGAAAAGGACAGGACTATACTCTGCGACAAGAGCAAGAAGAAGCAGTTGCTAAGACATTAGCTTATTTCCAAGAACATGCTGGAGGCAAGTTTCTCTGGAATGCCAAGCCACGCTTTGGTAAAACCTTGTCTACCTATGACCTAGCTCGACGGATGGAAGCTGTCAATGTCCTAATTGTAACAAACCGCCCTGCCATTGCTAACTCATGGTATGATGATTTTGAAACATTCATAGCAGGTCAGACGACTTACAAGTTTGTTTCTGAATCAGATAGCCTTAAGAGTCGTCCAACTTTGTCACGTAAAGAATTTGTTGGTATTTTAGATGACGATGTAAGACAACTTGCTTTTATCAGTCTCCAAGACTTGAAAGGTTCTGTTTATTTAGGTGGAGAGCACGATAAACTCAAATGGGTGACTGATCTGCATTGGGATTTGTTGGTTATTGACGAGGCTCATGAAGGAGTTGATACCTTCAAGACTGACCAAGCCTTTAATAAGATCCGTCGAAACTTTACCTTACACCTTTCTGGAACTCCATTTAAAGCATTGGCAAAGGGAGAGTTTACCGAGGAGCAAATCTATAACTGGTCTTATGCTGATGAGCAGGCAGCCAAAACTATTTGGTCGCCTGAGCAAGAAGAGGAAAATCCATATGAAACCTTACCTCAGTTAAATCTCTTTACCTATCAAATGTCTCAGATGATTGGTGAAGAGCTAGAGAAAGGCGCTCAACTTGATGGTGAAAATATTGACTATGCTTTTGACTTGAGTGAATTTTTCGCTACAGATGATAAAGGTAAATTTATCCATGAGCAAGATGTCAAAAATTGGTTAGATACTCTGTCAAGCAATGAAAAGTATCCATTTTCAACCAAAGAACTTCGGAACGAACTCAAGCATACTTTTTGGCTGTTGGAGCGTGTCGCTTCGGCCAAAGCATTAAAAGCCCTACTAGAAGAACACCCCATCTATGAAAACTATGAGATCGTTCTAGCTGCTGGTGACGGACGTATGTCCGAAGAAGACGATAAAGTCAAACTCAAATCCTTGGACTTGGTTAGAAAAGCGATAGCAGGTAATGACAAAACGATTACCCTATCCGTCGGTCAATTGACGACAGGTGTCACTATCCCTGAGTGGACAGGTGTATTGATGTTATCGAATTTGAAATCACCTGCACTTTATATGCAGGCCGCCTTCCGTGCTCAAAATCCTTACTCATGGATCGATAACAAAGGAAATCACTTTCGCAAAGAAAGAGCCTATGTATTTGACTTTGCGCCGGAAAGAACCTTGATTCTCTTTGATGAGTTTGCCAACAACTTATCGCTTGCGACTGCAGGAGGCGGCGGGACTTCGACAACTCGTGAAGAAAATATTAGAGAATTATTAAACTTCTTTCCAGTTATTGCCGAAGACCGTGCTGGTAAGATGGTTGAAATTGATGCCAAGGCAGTTCTAACCATCCCTCGTCAGATAAAAGCTAGAGAAGTCCTTAAACGAGGTTTTATGTCCAATCTCTTATTTGATAATATTAGTGGTATTTTCCAAGCAAGTCAAACAGTTTTAGATATTTTAAATGAGCTGCCAGTTGAAAAGGAAGGGAAGGTACAAGATAGTTCTGATTTATTAGACTTTTCAGATGTTACAGTCGATGATGAGGGAAATGCAGTAGTTGACCATGAAATCGTAGTTAATCAACAAATGCGACTTTTTGGAGAAAAAGTCTATGGACTCGGTCAGTCTGTTGTTGAACTGGTCACTAAGGACGAGGATAAAACTCAAAAGCAACTAGTCAATGACTTGAGCAAGACAGTTTCTCCAGTGATTGTAGAAGATTTAAAAGCTGAATACAACCTTAAAACTCGGGAAACAGACCAAATCAAGAAACAAATTACAGCAACACTTGAGAATGAAATTCGAAAAAATGATATCGAAAGAAAAATTTCTGAAGCTCATATCAGGGAAGAATTGCAGCAACAAATTAAAGAAGCAGATGATAAGGAGCAAAAGGATAAGATTCAAGAAGATTTGGATAAACGTTTAGAAGAAAATAAGCTCATTCACAAAGAAAAACTAGAGCAAACACTCAAAAAAGAAGTGGAAAAAATGCCTGAGAAGTTTATCGAACAGGTTGAGAGAAAACGTGTTGAGCAGTTGAAACAATCAGCTCAAGATGAGATTCGTGACCATCTTCGTGGATTTGCACGAACCATCCCAAGTTTTATTATGGCTTATGGCAATCAATCTCTAACACTTGATAATTTTGATACCTTTGTTCCTGAGCAAGTCTTCTTTGAGGTGACTGGTATTACGATTGATCAATTTCGTTATTTGAGAGATGGAGGACAAGATTTTGCAGGACCTCTCTTTGATAAAGCAACATTTGACGAAGCTATTCAAGAATTTCTTCGCAAGAAAAAGGAGTTGGAGGATTATTTTAAAGACCAAAAAGAAGATATTTTTGACTATATTCCACCACAGAAAACCAATCAGATTTTCACTCCTAAACGGGTAGTGAAGAGGATGGTAGATGATCTTGAAAAAGAAAATCCAGGAATATTTGATGATCCATTTAAGACATTTATTGATTTGTACATGAAGTCTGGTCTCTATATTGCTGAACTTGTTAAGCGACTATATAATAGCGAAGGTTTGAAAGATGCATTTCCAAATTCTGAAGAACGCTTAAAACATATCTTAGAAAACCAAGTTTATGGATTTGCTCCGTCTGAGATTATCTATAACATTTCCACTAATTTTATATTTGGCAATCTTTCTAAAGATATCAGTAGGAAGAATTTTGTTTTAGCAGATACCATTCCAGCGGCTAAAGAAGGGCGCATTCAAAAGTTGGTTGATTCCTATTTTGAAAATAATTAAAAAGAAGGCTGAGTCAAAATTCTTTGAAATCAGAAAAAACGCATAAGATAAGGTATTGACAATCCTTGATATTATGCGTTTTATTGTGGGAAGATGTATAATGGATTGAAATAAGATATGAACAAATCAATTAGGAATTTAAAGCATTTTATAACAACGTTTTAGAGTGATAGGGTGCTATTTCAACTTCAACCTACTATAATACAGAAAAAAACAACTCCCTGATGATTCAAGGAGTTGTCTATAGTTAAATTAATTTTTAGAAGCTTCTTAGAATTCTGGATTTTTCCATGCTTCGTCAATAATAGCTTGCAATTCTTTAGCAGATGCTTGCATTTTTTGAGTTTCTGCATCGTTCAATGGAATATTTACTGGACGAACGATACCGTGTGCTCCAACGATAGCTGGTTGACCGATAAAGACGTTCTCAATTCCGTATTGACCTTCTTGGAATACGGAAAGTGGAAGTACTGCGTTTTCATCGTCAAGGATTGCTTTAGTGATACGAGCGAGGGCTACAGCGATACCGTAGTATGTAGCACCTTTCTTGTTAATGATTGAGTATGCAGCGTCGCGAACAGAAATGAAGAGTTCTACAAGGTCAGCTTCATTCAAGTCACGGTTAGCTTGCAACCATTGTTCCAATTTTACACCGGCAACGTTAGCATGTGACCAAACGGCAAACTCAGAGTCACCGTGTTCACCCATGATATAGGCGTGAACTGAACGAGCGTCAACACCGATTTTTTCAGCAAGGGCTTGACGGAAACGAGCTGAGTCAAGTGAAGTACCTGAACCGATAACGCGTTCTTTAGGGAAACCAGAGAATTTCCAAGTTGAGTAAGTCAAAACGTCAACTGGGTTAGCAGCAACAAGGAAGATACCTTTGAAACCTGATTCAACAACTTGAGTTACGATTGATTTGTTGATAGCAAGGTTTTTACCTACAAGGTCAAGACGAGTTTCACCTGGTTTTTGAGGTGCACCTGCAGTGATCACAACAAGGTCAGCGTCTGCACAGTCAGAGTATTGAGCTGCATAGATTTTTTTAGGTGAAGTGAAGGCAAGGGCGTGACTAAGGTCAAGCGCATCACCAACAGCTTTTTCATGCAATTGTGGAATTTCGATAATTCCAAGCTCTTGTGCAATTCCTTGGTTAACAAGTGCAAAAGCGTAAGATGAACCTACAGCACCATCACCGACAAGGATAACTTTTTTGTGTTGTTTAGTTGAAGTCATTGTTCTAAACATCTCCTTAATTTTATTAGGGGATTTTCCCTAGACAACTTCATTCTATCACTTTTAAAAAACTTTGTCACGAATATGCCGTATAGTTCTCTATGTAAACGTTTTAGTAGTTTAGAGGCTGAAATAGATGGGAATTTATGGTATAATGTTGTTACTTACTAATTGTGAAATGAGGCATTTATTAATGCAGGATAAAAATTTAGTGAATGTCAATCTGACAAAGGAGATGAAGGCTAGCTTTATCGACTACGCCATGAGTGTTATCGTAGCGCGAGCTCTTCCTGATGTTCGAGATGGCTTAAAACCTGTTCACCGTCGCATTCTCTACGGAATGAATGAATTGGGTGTTACTCCAGACAAACCCCATAAAAAATCTGCTCGTATTACAGGGGATGTCATGGGTAAATACCACCCACACGGGGATTCCTCTATCTATGAAGCCATGGTCCGTATGGCTCAATGGTGGAGCTACCGTTACATGCTTGTAGATGGTCATGGGAATTTTGGTTCCATGGATGGAGATAGTGCTGCCGCTCAACGTTATACCGAGGCACGTATGAGCAAGATTGCTCTGGAAATGCTTCGTGATATCAACAAAAATACAGTTGATTTCGTTGATAACTATGATGCCAACGAACGGGAACCCTTGGTCTTGCCAGCGCGTTTTCCAAACCTTTTGGTTAATGGAGCAACTGGTATTGCGGTTGGGATGGCAACCAATATTCCACCTCATAATCTAGGTGAAACCATTGATGCAGTGAAGTTGGTCATGGATAATCCTGAAGTGACTACCAAGGAATTGATGGAAGTCTTGCCTGGACCAGATTTTCCAACTGGTGCTCTTGTCATGGGGAAATCAGGTATCCATAAGGCTTATGAAACGGGTAAAGGTTCGATTGTCCTACGTTCTCGTACCGAAATCGAAGAAACTAAGACTGGCCGTGAGCGCATTGTTGTAACAGAATTTCCTTATATGGTCAACAAAACCAAGGTGCATGAGCATATTGTTCGCTTGGTTCAGGAAAAACGCATTGAGGGGATTACAGCAGTACGTGATGAGTCAAACCGTGAGGGTGTTCGATTTGTTATTGAAGTCAAGCGTGATGCCTCAGCCAATGTTATCCTCAATAATCTTTTCAAGATGACCCAGATGCAAACCAACTTTGGTTTCAATATGCTGGCTATCCAAAATGGTATACCGAAAATTTTGTCTCTTCGTCAGATTTTGGATGCTTATATCGAGCACCAAAAAGAAGTAGTTGTTCGTCGTACACGTTTTGATAAGGAAAAAGCGGAAGCGCGCGCTCATATCTTAGAAGGTCTCTTGATTGCGCTAGACCATATCAACGAAGTGATTCGTATCATTCGTGCTAGTGAAACGGATGCGGAAGCACAAGCTGAGTTGATGAGTAAGTTTAAGCTTTCTGAACGTCAAAGTCAGGCCATCCTAGACATGCGTCTTCGTCGTTTGACAGGTTTGGAACGCGATAAGATTCAATCTGAGTATGATGACCTCTTGGCTCTGATTGCGGACTTAGCGGATATTCTTGCTAAGCCTGAACGTGTTTCTCAAATCATCAAAGACGAATTGGATGAAGTTAAACGTAAATTTTCCGATAAACGCCGTACAGAGTTGATGGTTGGACAGGTCTTGAGTCTCGAGGATGAGGACTTGATTGAAGAATCGGATGTCTTAATTACCCTTTCTAACAAAGGATACATTAAACGTCTGGACCAAGCTGAATTTACTGCTCAAAAACGTGGAGGTCGTGGTGTCCAAGGAACAGGAGTGAAAGATGATGACTTTGTTCGTGAGTTAGTGTCAACTAGCACCCATGATTATCTGCTCTTCTTCACAAATAAAGGACGAGTTTATCGTTTGAAAGGTTATGAAATTCCTGAGTATGGTCGGACTGCCAAAGGGCTACCAGTAGTCAATCTCTTGAAATTGGATGAAGACGAAAATATTCAGACGGTTATCAATGTTGAGTCTGATCGCAGTGATGATGCTTATCTCTTCTTTACAACCCGTCACGGTATTGTGAAGAGAACCAGTGTTAAGGAGTTTGCCAATATTCGTCAAAATGGTCTCAAAGCGCTGAATTTAAAGGATGAAGATGAGTTAATCAATGTCTTGTTGGCGGAAGGAGATATGGATATTATCATTGGTACCAAGTTTGGTTATGCAGTTCGCTTTAATCAATCAGCCGTTCGTGGTATGAGTCGTATCGCCACTGGTGTGAAAGGTGTTAACCTTCGTGAAGGAGACACAGTTGTTGGTGCCAGCTTGATTACTGATCAAGATGAGGTTCTTATTATCACAGAAAAAGGATATGGTAAGCGTACAGTCGCTACTGAATACCCAACAAAAGGTCGTGGTGGTAAGGGAATGCAGACAGCTAAAATTACCGAAAAAAATGGCTTGCTGGCCGGTCTTATGACTGTTCAAGGGGATGAGGATTTGATGATTATCACTGATACAGGTGTCATGATTCGAACCAATCTTGCCAATATTTCACAAACAGGACGTGCAACTATGGGAGTTAAAGTAATGCGCCTGGATCAAGATGCTCAGATAGTGACTTTCACAACGGTTGCGGTGGCAGAAAAAGAAGAGGTTGGGACAGAAAATGAAACAGAAGGTGAAGAATAATGTCTCATAAAAATAATAAAAAGAAAAACAAGCGAAAAAATCTGCTGACAAATATCCTAGCAGGATTTCTGATAGTACTGTCACTGGCTTTGATTTTTAATGCGCAAATTCGAAATATTTTCATAGTCTGGAATACCAATAAGTATCAAGTTAGCCAGGTATCAAAAGAAAAATTAGAAGAAAATCAGGATACAGAAGGCAATTTTGACTTTGATTCTGTCAAAGCTATCTCTTCGGAAGCTGTTCTAACTTCTCAATGGGATGCTCAAAAATTACCAGTTATTGGGGGAATTGCAATTCCTGAATTGGAAATGAATTTGCCGATTTTTAAAGGACTTGATAATGTTAATCTCTTCTACGGAGCTGGTACAATGAAACGCGAGCAAGTAATGGGGGAAGGAAATTATAGTCTAGCTAGTCACCATATCTTTGGTGTTGATAATGCTAATAAAATGTTATTTTCTCCTTTAGATAATGCTAAAAATGGCATGAAGATTTATCTAACCGATAAAAATAAAGTTTATACTTATGAAATACGTGAAGTCAAACGTGTGACACCGGATCGTGTTGATGAGGTTGATGATAGAGAAGGGGTCAATGAAATCACATTAGTAACCTGTGAAGACCTTGCTGCTACAGAACGTATTATTGTCAAAGGTGATTTGAAAGAAACAAAAGATTATTCACAAACATCTGATGAAATCCTAACAGCTTTCAATCAACCATATAAACAATTTTATTAATACAAATCAGTGAAATCCAGAATTTCACTGATTTTTTTAAGATTTTCATAAAAATATAGTAAAATGAAATAAGAATAGGACGAATCGATCAGGACAGTCAAATCGATTTCTAACAATGTTTTAGAAGTATATGTGTACTATTCTAGTTTCAATCTACTATACTTGCCAAAA
>NZ_VMLH01000060.1:0-394 GCF_013276595.1 Streptococcus sp. 10824 | reverse complement strand
CCTTATGCAGGGGCTCCTAGAGGGGAGAAAGTCTATGAAAAGATTAGCGGACGTCGTTTTGAGCGAACTTCAATTGTTGCAGGACAAGTAGACGGAGAGTTTATAGCTCCCATGATTTACAAGAACAGCAGGACAAGCGATTTCTTTGGGGAGTGGTTCAAAACGCAACTCCTGCCTGCTTTGAAGACACCTCATGTTATTATCATGGACAATGCTAGTTTTGATCCCAAGAACATTTTGGATGAACTCTGCATCCAAGATAAACACTTTTTCTTACCTCTACCGCCTTATTCACCAGATTTGAATCCTATTGAGCAAGCTTGGGCTATCTTGAAAAAGAAAGTAACAGATTTATTAAGGGAAGTCCCAACTATTTTTGAATGTTTGGAACGCT
>NZ_VMLH01000006.1:0-28141 GCF_013276595.1 Streptococcus sp. 10824 | reverse complement strand
CAACCTCAAAGCAGTGTTTTGAGCAACCTGCGGCTAGTTTCCTAGTTTGCTCTTTGATTTTCATTGAGTATAATTAGTCTAGACTTGCTAGGAACTGAGGATTTGATAGGAATATCAAGATAAGAAAAAACAGCCGAGGGTAATCCTTTCGGCTGTTTTTGATGGGGAAAACTAAAGTGTAATGCTATTGCTTTTAGAGATTTTCATAAACAAGAGCAAGGAACCTACTGTTAGAACAGTCAGGATAGTTGACAAGGCTGCGGCTACACCGTAATTTCCTCTGAGAACTTCTGTATAAATGGCTACAGTCATTGTTCTTGTTTTGACATTGTAGAGGAGGATAGAAGTAGAGAGTTCTGAAATCATTGTGACCCAAGATAGGATGGCTCCAGAAATGATACCAGATAGCATCATTGGAGTTGTAATCTTAGCAAAGGTATTGAGACGACTACTTCCTAAGCTTTCAGCGGCTTCTTCAATACTTGGGGCTATTTGTTGCAAGCTAGCAACAGATGAGCGAATAGTATACGGTAATCTTCTGACAGATAGGGACATAATCAAGATGAAAGCAGTTCCTGTAATCATAAGAAATCCACTTCCAAATAGACCAGTATTGAAGGAAGAAATGAAGGCAATCCCTAGAACGGTTCCTGGTACAATATAAGGAACCATACTGAGGCTGTCAATTAAGTTTGTAAACAAATTCCGTTTTCTAACGGCTAGGTAGGAGATAAATGTTGCGAATAGGACAACTAGGACTAAGGCAATCAAAGGGATACGAATGGTATTGAAAATAGCAGAGCCCATACGATTGAAAGCTACCTTGTAACTGTTTAGAGAATAACCTTTGACAAATACCATACCTGATGTTTTTAGGAAAGAGGTATAAATTAAGTAGATTTGAGGTAAAACAGAGATAAAGATAATTCCGTAGACTGTTGCATAAATAGCAGCCATTTTTCCTTTTGTAGTTTTTTTAGGCTCAATTGGATGGAGCGAATTCATGCTGAAACTGTAGCGGTTTGCAATGTGTTTTTGGATAAGGAAAATTGCCAAGGCAATGATAATCGCCATAATTGCTAAAGCAGATGCAAAAGCAGAATTTCCTCCAACCTCGCTAATAAATTGGGTATAAATCAAGACGGGGAAAGTCCGATATCCTTCACCAATCAACATAGGCGTTCCAAAGTCTGAGAATGCTCTCATAAATACAAGCAGGGCAGCAGCTAGTAAGGTTGGAACGAGGAGAGGTAAAACAACCGTTACGATACGCTTAAAACCGAAGGACCCCATGCTTTCAGCAGCTTCAAGTAGAGAATTATCAATACTTTTCATTGTCCCAGCAACGTATAGAAATACCAGTGGGAATAGTTGCAGTGTAAAGACAAGTACAATTCCTTTGAATCCATAAATATCAATAGCTGGAAGATGAAGGGTATTTGTCAGGAATTTAGTAATGACCCCATTTCGTCCTAGCAAGAGAATCCAGGAGTAGGCTCCCACGAAAGGAGCTGACATAGAAGCAATGATAATCAATATTTGTAGAAATTTCTTTCCCTTGAAGTCATACATAGAGAAGAGATAAGCTAATAAGGTTCCTACGACTAAGGAAGTGACAGTAGCGGTAATGGAAACCTTGAAACTGTTGACGAGTGTCTCAGAGTAGTAGGCTTTACTAAAGAAAGTGACAAAATTAGCTAGTGAGAATTGTCCTTCATGTATGAGTGCTTGCTTGAGCACGGTAACGATAGGATAAACGAGAAAGACAAGATAAGTAAGAAAGATGAAGAAAGAGGAGGCTGTCCAAATATTTAGTTTTTTACGTTCCATGGTTGACTCCTTTTATCAGGTTTTGTGAACCATCTGCAGAAAAGACGTTTAATTTTTGAGTATTGATTCGTAGACGAATACGATCGCCTTTTTGTAGATCTTCTTCAAAAGTTGATTCTTCGCTAACTTGAATTTTTGAGGCAAATCCTGTTTCGATGAAGTATTCAGTATTCAGTCCAAGGTAGACGCTATCGCTAATAATTCCTTCAATATCTCCAGATTCATCTTTAATGAATTCTTCAGGACGAATACTTACATGAATATCTTGTGCTTCAGCCTGATCAAGAGCTGGCATTCGAAGAGCATAGCCATCTGAAAAGACGATATAAGCGCCGTCGCTCCGTTTTTCAAGAGTAGCAGGGATAATATTTGTGCGTCCGATAAAGGTTGCTACAAACTCATTAGCTGGTTTATGATAGAGTTCTTTTGGCCGACCGATTTGTTGGATGACTCCGTCTTTCATAACAGCAATTTGGTCTGAAATAGCCATAGCTTCTTCTTGGTCGTGGGTCACATAAACAGTTGTAATTCCCACTTCGTGTTGGATTTCTCGAATGGCTTGACGCATATCCAAGCGAAGTTTGGCATCTAGGTTACTAAGTGGCTCGTCCATGAGGAGAACACTTGGATTAACAGCTAAGGCACGTGCCAAGGCGACACGTTGTTGTTGTCCACCACTGAGTTTATCGGGCTTCCGATCCGCATATTGAGCAATTTGCATGAGTTCAAGATACTTATTGGTTTGTTGGACTAATTCTTCTTTCGGAACCTTCTTTTGCTTAAGACCAAAAGCAACATTGTCTCGGACAGTCAAATGTGGGAAAATAGCGTAGTTTTGGAAAACCATCCCGATATTGCGTTTGCTGGGTTCCATATTATTGATTTTTGTATCATCGAAGTAAAATTCTCCACCTTCGATACTGTTGAAACCTGCAATCATACGAAGAAGGGTCGTTTTCCCACACCCTGAAGGCCCAAGAAGGGTAAAGAGACTTCCTTTTGGAATTGTAATGTTCAAATTCTCAATAACAGGGACATCGTGATAGATTTTTTTTGCGTTAATAATTTTGATCTCACTCATAGTGAACCTCTTTTACTGTTTAGATTGGATATCTGTAAAGACTTCGTTGTATTTTTTAACGATATCTGATTTATTCTTGATGACATAATCATAATCTTCAGTGAGTGTTTTGATTTTGTCAATTGGTTTCATATTTTCGCTCGTTTTAGCATTTTTACGAACAGGACGGTTAGTAGTGGTTGTACCAAGTGTATCTTGTACTTCTTGAGAGATAATAAAATCGATAAATTTCTTGGCATTTTCCATATTTTTGGCTTTTTTAACGATAGCAGCACTAGCAGGTAGGAAGACTGTTCCTTCTTTTGGATAGACTACCTTAATGTTAGCTCCGTCATTTAAGAGTTTAACTGCTGGATCTTCATAAGAGAGACCAACAGCCATTTCTCCGTCAGCGACTGCTTTATAGACACCAGATGAGCTTGAACCGATTTTACCATCAATAAGTGTGAAGAGATCTTTTACATAAGACCAAGCTTTATCGTCTTTGTAACCACCTTGAGCTTGTAGCATATTTGTTAATTGAGCAAAGGCGCTAGAAGAGTTTGCTGGGTCAGCAGTTGCGATTTTTCCTTTTAGTTCAGGTTTGAGAAGGTCGCTATATCCTTCTATGTTCATGCCTTTCGTTAAATCAGGATTGACGATTAAAACACTACCATCTAGTGTATAAGGTGTAGAGTAACCAGTTGTGTTTTGATATTCTTTGATAACATTATCATTTTCTTTTGAAGTATAGTTTTCAAAGAGTTCTCCGTGGGTAGCATATTGTGTATAAGAACCACCAAAGATGACATCAGCTACAGGAGCTTCTTTTTCTGACTCTAGTTTTTTGAAAAGTTCTCCAGTACCAGCTTGAATCAGTTCTACTTTGATACCATATTTTTCTTCAAAGGCAGGAATAGTTGCTCCGATTAAGCCCTCTGAGTTTGGTGAATAAACGACTAGCGAACCGCCGTCTCCTTTATCAGATGAACCGCCATCGGCAGATTCATTAGAAGAACAAGCAGCAAGACCAAAAAGAGCTAGTCCGCAAGCAGCATAATACATCCATTTCTTTTTCATGATGGATACCTCCGTTGTGTTATTTAAGTTTATTTTAAAACAGTGTAAGCGTTTTTAAAACCGACAATTCTATTCTATTAGAGTAAAATTCTCTACAAAAAGAAGAATAGCTTATTTTACTATTCTTCCGAGTGATTTCAATTCCTTTGGGGAAATATGGAGATACTTTTTAAATACTTTAGCAAAATATTTATAGTCTGAAAATCCAACTTGATCAGAGATGTCGCTTAGAGGGGAGTTGGGAGATTCAGCCATCTTATCTATAGCTTGTTTCAGACGATATTGTAAGATATATTCATTTAGAGTCATGGGGAAGTCTTCTTTGATCACTTTATATAGATAGCTTTCGCTATAGTTTAAAGCTTCAGCAATAGTCGCAATCGTAAAATGCTCTGCATAATGCTTGTGGACAAAGGAAATAATTTGTTGAATGATTTGGTTTTGTGTATCAATCTGTTGGATAGAGGTGAGTAAAGTTTGATATTCTTCTAAAAAAGGAGTTTCTTGATAGGTGCTACCTTGTAATCGCAAAACAATGTTTTGAAGACATTCTGTCAATTCCTTGGTGTCAATTGGTTTGGATAAGAAATCAACTGCTCCATATTGCATGGCTTTTTTGGCATTTTGAAAATCGTTATAACCTGATAAGATAACTTTTTCATAGGAGAGGGTACGAGTGGCTTCAAACATCATAAAAGCATCCATAATTGGCATTGTGATGTCTGTTAAGACAATATGAGGTTCTTTTTCTTGGATGAGTTTCATTCCCTCTTGACCGTGACTGGCAGTTCCTACGACTTGGATACCCAAGGCAGAGTAGTCTACGGCAATCTCTAGCCATTTTCGAATGAGGTGTTCGTCTTCTACGATAATGAGCTTAAACATGAGTTAGTCCTTTCGTTATAAATTTGACCCAAGTTTCTCCTTGGCGATTGACTCCTAAATCTAGCTGGACATCAGAAAAGAAATTACTCAATCGTTTGTAGCTGTTCACGATGCCATGCTGGGTATGAGGGCTTTCTAAAGAGTCTAAAATAGCGAGTCGCTCTTGTTTTGTGAGTCCTCCAGCATTATTCTTGACTAAAAAAGTTAGAGAATCTGATTCCAAGGTAATTTGGATATCAATATGAAGATCAATACGGTATTGCATCCCATATTTTATAGCATTTTCTACTAGAGGAAGCAAGAAAAGTTTAGGAATAGATTGATTATCGACAGTTTCTGGGCAGACAATATCATAAGAAAAGTGCTCAAAACGAATCTTATGAATCATCAGGTAATCCTCTATAATCTTTAAATCCTGACAAATGGTTGTTTCCTTTTCTAAATCGGTGATACTGTAGCGAAGAATGCGCGTGAGATTTTGAATTAGATCTTGTGTGAGAGCTGCATCCATTAAAGAAGTGATTTTAATCGTCTCAAGTGTATTGTAGAGAAAATGAGGATTGAACTGAGCTTCCAGCATTTTTCTTTCAAAAATCCACTTTTCTTTTTCGATGGTTAGCATTTTTTGATGAAGTTGATCTAATTCGTACAACATATTGTTGATTTTTTCGGCCATAAATTCAAACTCATCACCTGTTTGTAGAGAAAGCCTTTTTTCTGCTTGTTTGGGAATTTCTTGAAGTTGGTAAACCAAACTTTCAATAGGAACAGCGTTGTGTGTGGCAATCTTATGAGCAATTCGCCTTGCTTGCCAGAAGTAGAGGAAGAATATACATAAGGTGAGGACGGAGGCTAGGCCGAGTAAGCTAGGAATGGGAAAAAAGGATTGAAAAGTATAGATTGAAAAAATAGCACCGACTTTTTCTTTTTGGACAATAAGCGGTTCATTCGCATACCAGTGGGTGCGAGAGTGTAGGAGTTTTTCATCAAATTTTTCAAGAGTGGAACGAGTAAACTGATTTGTATTGTTGGAAAACATATTTCCAAAGCTATCGGTAATGATGTATTTAGAATTTATCATTGGGAAACTTGAGATGAAATCATTCTCATTTACGAAAGCAATAGTATAGGCCTTAACTCGTTGGTTTTGAAGTAGTGGTTTGATAAAGAGTGTGTAATGTTGCTTATCTGAAGAGAGTGCAATTTTTTCTGTAACTTTATCTTGAGAAGGATTTTGAATGAGCAGTTTTAGATAGTAGGGTGATAAAATACTTTCTTGATGATTGCGATTGGTACTGAATAGCAATTCACCTGTATCGCTTAGGATAATGAGGTCAGAACTAAGCTTCAATCTAGCTTTTGTCTCGTAAAATAAGCTAAAGACTTCTCTCTCTGTGTGTTTGCCCTCCAAAAATTCAGGAATCATTTTATTGTTCATAGTAGTCAGGAGCTCATTATTTGCTTCTTTCATTTCTTGAACCTGTTTTACAATCTGTCTCGTATCTTTGGAGAGTTGTTGCTTTTGTAAAAAATAGGAAAAACCAAAAAGTAAAATGAGTAGTAAGAGTGAGGTCACAAAGGCTGCGATAGAGCTTCTATGGAGAATTTCTTTTTGGAGAGATTTTTTAAAGGAATGAGACATCCGCTACCTCCTTGGAAGGGTTTTCTGTTATAAGTATAGCAGTTTAAAAATTTTAGAGCAAGGTAAAATAGAAAAGTATAGAATAGAACGAGACCAAATTCTCTCAAAAATGGTATAATAGTAACATCACAAAATTGGAGAGAGACCATGAGTTTTTACAATCATAAAGAAATTGAGCCTAAGTGGCAGGGCTACTGGGCAGAACATCATACATTTAAGACTGGAACAGATGCATCAAAACCTAAGTTTTATGCTCTTGATATGTTCCCTTATCCATCTGGAGCGGGTCTGCACGTAGGACACCCAGAAGGTTATACTGCAACCGATATTCTCAGCCGCTACAAACGTGCGCAAGGCTACAATGTCCTTCACCCAATGGGTTGGGATGCTTTTGGTTTGCCTGCAGAGCAATATGCTATGGATACTGGTAATGACCCAGCAGAATTTACAGCTGAGAACATTGCTAATTTCAAACGCCAAATCAATGCGCTTGGATTTTCTTATGACTGGGATCGTGAAGTCAATACAACCGATCCAAACTACTACAAGTGGACTCAATGGATTTTCACCAAGCTTTACGAAAAAGGCTTGGCCTATGAAGCGGAAGTGCCTGTAAACTGGGTTGAGGAACTAGGAACAGCCATTGCCAACGAAGAAGTCCTTCCTGATGGAACTTCTGAGCGTGGAGGCTATCCAGTTGTCCGTAAGCCGATGCGTCAATGGATGCTTAAAATCACTGCCTATGCAGAACGTTTGCTTAATGACTTGGATGAACTTGATTGGCCAGAGTCTATCAAGGACATGCAACGCAACTGGATCGGTAAATCAACTGGTGCCAATGTAACCTTCAAGGTTAGGGGAACTGATAAGGAATTTACTGTCTTTACCACTCGTCCTGATACCCTTTTCGGTGCGACTTTCACTGTTTTGGCTCCTGAGCATGAATTAGTAGATGCTATCACAAGTACAGAGCAAGCAGAAGCAGTAGCAGACTATAAACACCAAGCCAGCCTCAAGTCTGACTTGGCTCGTACAGACCTTGCCAAAGAAAAAACTGGTGTTTGGACTGGTGCTTATGCCATCAACCCTGTCAATGGTAAGGAAATTCCAATCTGGATTGCGGATTACGTTCTTGCTAGTTACGGAACAGGTGCCGTTATGGCTGTTCCTGCCCACGACCAACGTGACTGGGAATTTGCCAAACAATTTGACCTTCCAATCGTCGAAGTACTTGAAGGTGGAAATGTTAAAGAAGCTGCCTACACAGAGGATGGTCTTCATGTCAATTCAGACTTCCTAGATGGACTCAACAAAGAAGACGCTATTGCCAAGATTGTGGCTTGGTTGGAAGAAAAAGACTGTGGACAAGAGAAGGTTACCTACCGTCTCCGCGACTGGCTCTTTAGCCGTCAACGTTACTGGGGTGAGCCAATTCCAATCATTCATTGGGAAGATGGAACTTCAACAGCTGTCCCTGAAAGTGAATTGCCACTTGTCTTGCCTGTAACCAAGGACATCCGTCCTTCAGGTACTGGTGAAAGTCCACTAGCTAACTTGACAGATTGGCTTGAAGTGACTCGTGAGGATGGCGTCAAAGGTCGTCGTGAAACCAATACTATGCCACAGTGGGCAGGTTCAAGCTGGTACTACCTCCGCTATATTGACCCACACAATACTGAGAAATTGGCCGATGAGGATTTTCTCAAACAATGGTTGCCAGTAGATATCTACGTGGGTGGTGCAGAGCATGCTGTTCTTCACTTGCTTTACGCTCGTTTCTGGCATAAATTCCTCTATGACCTCGGTGTTGTTCCAACTAAGGAACCATTCCAAAAACTCTTTAACCAAGGAATGATTTTGGGAACAAGCTACCGTGACCACCGTGGCGCTCTTGTGGCAACCGATAAGGTTGAAAAACGTGATGGTTCTTTCTTCCATGTGGAAACAGGGGAAGAGTTGGAGCAAGCACCAGCTAAGATGTCTAAATCGCTTAAGAACGTTGTCAACCCAGACGACGTAGTGGAACAATACGGTGCCGATACCCTTCGTGTCTATGAAATGTTCATGGGACCACTTGATGCTTCGATTGCTTGGTCAGAAGAAGGTCTGGAAGGAAGCCGTAAGTTCCTTGACCGTGTTTACCGCTTGATTACAAGTAAAGAAATCCTTGCGGAAAACAATGGCGCTCTTGACAAGGTCTACAACGAAACAGTCAAATCTGTAACAGAGCAGATCGAGTCCCTCAAATTCAACACAGCTATTGCCCAACTCATGGTCTTTGTCAACGCTGCTAACAAGGAAGACAAGCTCTATGTGGACTACGCTAAAGGCTTTATCCAATTGATTGCCCCATTTGCGCCTCACTTGGCAGAAGAACTCTGGCAAACTGTTGCAGTAACAGGTGAATCTATCTCTTATGTAGCTTGGCCAACTTGGGATGAAAGCAAATTAGTTGAAGACGAAATCGAAATCGTTGTCCAAATCAAAGGTAAAGTACGTGCCAAACTCATGGTCGCTAAAGACCTATCACGCGAAGAATTGCAAGAAATTGCTCTCGCTGATGAAAAAGTCAAAGCAGAAATTGACGGTAAGGACATCGTGAAAGTGATTAGTGTACCGAATAAATTGGTTAACATTGTTGTGAAATAAAAAGAAGTAACTCTAGAGTATGAACTTTAGAATAGGTCAGAATGAATAGATTAGTGAACGATAGCAGGAAGTGTGAAATTTTATTATTTAAGATTTCTATTATTGTAGTGTCAGTTATAGTATTAGTAATGTCAATAGTGGGTGCATATTATTTTAAAAATTGTCTTTGGGACAAGGAAAGTTTAAATTTGACACTCACTTTAGACACTCTCTTTGCAGTTTTTATTACTTTCTTTAGTTTTTCAAATGATAAATCAAGCAATATTTTTGGAATATCTCCAAATGAAATTATAAGGACACAGTCTGAAGTGTATCAATTTTTATTTACAAAATCTTTTGCAACTCTATTAATAGTGACAAATTTGTTATCCATTATTCATTATTTTGGAGCCAAAAATTTAATAGTTTCTTTTAATGAAACTTATCCTCGTATTCAATCCAGTGTTGGTATCATGTGGCTACCACTGTTTGGTATTCTGATAATCTATTTTATTTGGCTCTTAATAGAGGGATTAAAATATATCAGAAAAATAAATTATATTATTCAAAATAGGGAAATAATCTATTTTTATTCGCAGGTAAAAGTTGTAGATAAACTTACTGATTCTGAATCGAAAAAATACGGTGAATATATTGATTTGTACGAATCGTGTCGTCAGAACAATTTAAGTGTTCTACTTAACTTTCTTCAAAATTCGGATGATAAACGAGGAGTTATTGCTAGTAACTCAGTGAGAATTATGTTTGAATCTTTGGATAAAGCAGACCAAATTGCGGCCCTGAATATTTGTAGAAACTATGTAGCACGAGAAAATGTTTTAAATAAAGAAGATGCAGAAAAATTGTTAAATGAAATTGATAAAAAACTTGAAATTAGCAGATAGGACAATTCAAATAGAGTTGAGTAAAAAGTTTGAAAAGTGAAACAAGGAGAAAGCTATGCCAGTAAATGAATATGGTCAGATGATTGGTGAGTCAATGGAAGGTTATACACCCGGTGCACTGCCTTCTATTGATTTCTTAGAAGGGCGTTATGCTAGGATAGAGGCTCTCTCGGTAGAAAAACATGCGGAGGATTTGCTAGCTGTTTATGGCCCGGATACTCCTCGGGAGATGTGGACCTATCTTTTTCAGGAGCCAGTAGCAGATATGGGGGAGCTGGTTAGCCTTTTAAATCAGATGTTGGCTCGTAAGGACCGTTTTTACTATGCAATCATAGACAAGGCGACTGGTAAGGCTTTGGGAACTTTTTCTCTCATGCGCATTGACCAGAATAACCGAGTAATAGAAGTCGGAGCAGTCACTTTTTCTCCAGAGCTAAGGGGTACACGGATAGGAACTGAGGCTCAGTATCTCCTAGCTCGCTATATTTTTGAGGAGCTAAACTATCGTCGCTATGAGTGGAAATGCGATGCTCTTAACCTGCCATCCAGACGAGTTGCGGAGCGTTTGGGATTTGTCTATGAAGGAACCTTCCGCCAGGCGGTGGTTTATAAGGGACGGACGAGGGATACGGATTGGTTGTCTATGATTGATAAGGACTGGCCTCAAGTCAAAGATCGTTTGGAAACATGGCTGCGTCCTGAAAATTTTGATAAAAATGGACAGCAGTACAAGAGCTTGAGAGAACTTTAAGAGGTGTTGAGATGATTACTATTAAAAAGCAAGAAATTGTCAAGCTAGAGGATGTTTTGCATCTCTATCAGGCTGTCGGTTGGACAAATTATACCCATCAACCAGAGATGCTGGAGCAGGCCTTATCGCATTCATTAGTAATTTATCTGGCACTTGATGGTGATGCTGTGGTGGGCTTGATTCGTTTGGTAGGAGATGGATTCTCATCAGTTTTTGTACAGGATTTGATTGTTTTACCAATCTATCAGCGTCAAGGGATTGGTAGTGCCCTAATGAAAGAGGCCTTAAAAGATTACAAAGATGCTTATCAAGTCCAGCTGGTGACAGAAGAGACAGAAAAAAACGTGGGATTTTATCGTTCTATGGGCTTTGAAATCTTATCCACCTATAATTGTATAGGGATGACTTGGGCGAATCGAGAAAAATAACAAAACTTGTTTTTTCTTAAGCAAAGTTTAAGGATGGTCTAGTATTATATAGTCATTAAATAAAGACCTCCTAACTTTATTTAATGAAATCCTAAAACTTTTTTTTATCATAATCTCCTAATGAAGTCACCTAATCAGGTGGCTTTTTGTGAGGTGATAGTGATAGTGATTTTCTGCAAAATGGTAGAATCTGAGAAAAAGTTAAGCTAGTTTTAAGCTTCGTCTTGTATCATATAGTTATTAAATAAAGACCTCCTAACTTTATTTAATAAAATCCTAAACTTTTCTTTTTCATAATAATCTCCCTTAACTCCACCCAATCAGGTGGAGTTTTTTGGCTTTATTTCAGGCTTTTGGGGACTATTCTAAAAATCATTTTTCGATATTTTTCGGTATTTTTCGGATTTTGGTCGGGGAATTGGCGGGGAGTTTTTTTAGAAAATATGACTAAGAAATAGGTCTGTTGTAGCTTCAGCTACTTCAACCTCACTTTGAATGTAAGTGACTGTTAATTGAAGGACTGAAACTGCTGTAATAATGATTTTGCTTGTCCAGTAGTGGCGTATTAAATGAGGAGTGACATATAAGATTGTCTCTTCGTTTACGAAATCAAAATTTCTATGAAATTGATAGAATCTCTAATTTTCTCTTAAACTTGAAAGTCTTGTTGTAAAGCGGTTAAAGCTTGAGAAGCTGAGAATGTAAACCTTTGACAAAATTTGTGAACTATGGGATAATAAAAGGGAATTGAGTACTAGTTCTATATCATGGGCTAGAAAAAACCCCAAGCTCACGACCAAATAAGCTTGGGGTCTTTTTTGACACTATTTGTCCTTGTTTAGCCATTTATCTACTAAGCGAAGAACGACACCGACCACAATTGGTCCGATGATAGTTTTGAGTACTAATTCCATCATGGGCTATCTCACCTCCTTTCGCAGGCGGTGTAGCAGTGCCGAACAATATTATACCACATAAGGACCAAACTCGGGAGTAACCCAATCAGGTGGCTTTTTTGTTTGTGGCTTGGTTTTTTGATATAATAGAGCTATGAGTAGAATTTTAGATAATGAGATAATGGGGGATGAGGAGTTGGTAGAACGCACGCTCCGTCCTCAGTATTTACGTGAATATATTGGGCAGGATAAGGTCAAGGACCAGCTCCAAATCTTTATTGAAGCTGCCAAAATGCGGGATGAAGCGCTGGATCATGTCCTCTTATTTGGACCTCCAGGTTTGGGGAAGACGACCATGGCCTTTGTTATTGCTAACGAACTGGGTGTCAATCTCAAGCAGACGTCTGGGCCTGTCATTGAAAAAGCCGGAGATCTAGTAGCGATTTTGAATGACTTAGAGCCTGGGGATGTCCTTTTTATTGATGAGATTCATCGCTTGCCCATGTCTGTGGAAGAGGTGCTTTATAGTGCCATGGAGGACTTCTACATTGATATCATGATTGGTGCTGGTGAAGGCAGTCGCAGTGTTCATTTGGAGTTACCACCTTTTACCTTGATTGGTGCGACGACTCGGGCTGGTATGCTCTCAAATCCACTACGGGCACGTTTTGGGATTACAGGTCATATGGAGTATTATGCTCATGCTGACTTGACAGAAATTGTCGAGCGGACGGCAGATATTTTTGAGATGGAAACCACTCATGAGGCAGCATCCGAGTTGGCCTTGCGTAGTCGTGGAACCCCTCGTATTGCCAATCGTCTCCTCAAGCGCGTGCGCGATTTTGCCCAGATAATGGGGGATGGGGTCATCGATGATCTTATTACCGATAAGGCATTAACTATGCTGGATGTTGACCATGAAGGTTTGGACTATGTGGACCAAAAAATCCTTCGGACCATGATTGAGATGTATGGTGGTGGTCCTGTCGGATTAGGAACTCTTTCTGTTAACATAGCAGAAGAGCGTGAAACGGTGGAAGACATGTATGAGCCTTACTTGATTCAAAAAGGTTTTATCATGCGGACACGGTCTGGACGGGTTGCAACGGCTAAGGCTTATGAGCATTTGGGGTATGAATATATTGAAAAATAAGCAAGAAATTCTAGAGGCTTTTAGAAAAAATCCAGATATGATGGCTATTCTGACTATCATCCGAAATCTGGAGTTGACAGATTCCTGGCTGGCGGCAGGTTCTGTCAGAAATTTTATCTGGAATCTCTTATCAGACAAATCCCCTTTTGACTGTGAAACAGATGTAGATGTGATTTTCTTTGATCCAGATATTTCTTATGAGGAAACCTTGTCTCTAGAGAAAAAGCTGAGAGAGGACTTTCCTCAGTACCAGTGGGAATTGAAAAATCAAGTCTATATGCACCAGCACAGCCCTCATACTGCTCCCTATACCAGTTCCCGTGATGCCATGAGTAAGTATCCAGAACGATGTACGGCTGTTGGACTACGCTTGAATGAAGAATCGGATTTTGAGTTCTATGTACCTTATGGTTTGGAGGATATTTTGAATTTTCAAGTTCGTCCAACTCCTCATTTTTTAGAGAATGAAGACCGAATGGAACTTTATCGAACACGTCTATCCAAGAAAAATTGGCAGGAGAAATGGAAAAATTTGATTTTTAAAAATCCTTAAGGAAACTTTAAGCTAGGAAGTGTATACTAAGTCCATAAGTTAAGAAGACCTTAACTTAAACTCCTAAAACTTTTTCATAATAATCTCCCTATAAAAAATAGAGTCGCCCAATCAGGCGACTTATTTTTTTGAAAAATGGGCTTTGTGCCTGAGAATAAATAGCTTAGTGATAGAAGAAAATAGGGAAATATGATATAATGAAACGATAGATTTTTGAATAGGAATAAGATCATGTTTGGATTTTTTAAGAAAGATAAGGCTGTGGAAGTAGAGGTTCCGACACAGGTTCCTGCTCATATCGGCATCATCATGGATGGCAATGGCCGTTGGGCTAAAAAACGTATGCAGCCGCGGGTTTTTGGGCACAAGGCGGGCATGGAAGCGTTGCAAACTGTGACCAAGGCAGCCAACAAACTAGGCGTTAAGGTTATTACGGTCTATGCTTTTTCTACGGAAAACTGGACCCGCCCCGATCAGGAAGTCAAGTTTATCATGAACTTGCCAGTAGAG
This sequence comes from Streptococcus sp. 10824, assembly GCF_013276595.1. Taxonomy (NCBI): domain Bacteria; kingdom Bacillati; phylum Bacillota; class Bacilli; order Lactobacillales; family Streptococcaceae; genus Streptococcus; species Streptococcus sp. 10824. Next base: position 13,820 of record NZ_VMLH01000006.1, on the reverse strand, counting down.
TTTTATGATAATTATGTCCCGGAATTGCATGCGAATAATGTTAAGATTCAAATGATTGGGGAGACAGATCGCCTGCCTAAGCAAACTTTTGAAGCTCTGACCAAGGCTGAGGAATTGACTAAGAACAACACCGGTTTGATTCTTAATTTTGCCCTCAACTATGGTGGACGTGCTGAGATTACACAGGCTCTTAAGTTGATTTCTCAGGATGTGTTAGATGCCAAAATCAACCCAGGTGACATCACAGAGGAATTGATTGGCAACTATCTCTTCACCCAGCATTTGCCTAAGGAGTTACGAGACCCAGACTTGATTATCCGTACTAGTGGAGAATTGCGTTTGAGCAATTTCCTTCCATGGCAGGGAGCCTATAGTGAGCTCTATTTTACGGACACCTTATGGCCTGATTTTGACGAGGCGGCCTTGCAGGAAGCCATTCTTGCCTACAATCGTCGTCATCGCCGATTTGGAGGAGTTTAGGAGGAAATATGACACAGGATTTACAGAAAAGAACCTTGTTTGCAGGTATTGCCCTGGCTATTTTCCTACCGATTTTAATGATTGGAGGACTCTTGCTTCAGATAGCAATTGGAATCATAGCCATGCTAGCCATGCATGAACTTTTGAAGATGAGAGATCTAGAGACTATGACTATGGAGGGCCTCTTAACCCTCTTTGCAACCTTTGCTTTGACCATTCCCTTGGAGAATTATCTGACTTTTTTGCCAGTTGATGGGAATGTGGTTGCTTATAGTGTTTTGATTTCAATTATGTTAGGAACGACCGTTTTTAGCAAGTCTTATACGATTGAGGATGCTGTTTTCCCGCTTGCTATGAGTTTCTACGTGGGCTTTGGATTTAATGCTTTACTAGATGCTAGAATTGCAGGGTTAGATAAGGCTCTTTTGGCCTTGTGTATTGTTTGGGCAACAGACAGTGGTGCCTATCTTGTTGGGATGAACTATGGTAAACGAAAATTAGCACCAAGGGTATCGCCTAATAAAACTCTTGAGGGTGCCTTGGGTGGTATTTTAGGCGCTATTTTAGTAACCATCATCTTTATGATAGTTGACAGTACAGTTGCTCTTCCATATGGAATTTACAAGATGTCCGTCTTTGCTATTTTCTTTAGTGTGGCTGGACAATTTGGTGACTTACTAGAAAGTTCGATCAAGCGTCACTTTGGTGTCAAGGATTCTGGGAAATTTATCCCAGGACATGGTGGTGTTTTGGATCGTTTTGATAGTATGTTGCTTGTATTTCCAATCATGCACTTATTTGGACTCTTTTAATCAAAAGACGGAGGAAACACTATGCTCGGAATTTTAACCTTTATTCTGGTTTTTGGGATTATTGTGGTGGTGCACGAGTTCGGACACTTCTACTTTGCCAAGAAATCAGGGATTCTAGTACGTGAATTTGCCATTGGTATGGGACCCAAGATCTTTGCTCATATTGGCAAGGATGGGACGGCCTATACCATTCGAATCTTGCCTCTGGGTGGCTACGTTCGTATGGCCGGTTGGGGTGATGATACCACTGAAATCAAGACAGGAACTCCTGTCAGTTTGACGCTTACTGATGATGGTAAGGTTAAACGCATCAATCTCTCAGGTAAAAAATTAGATCAAACAGCTCTCCCTATGCAGGTGACCCAGTTTGACTTTGAAGACAGGCTCTTTATCAAAGGATTGGTTCTGGAAGAAGAAAAAACATTTGCAGTGGATCACGATGCAACGGTTGTGGAAGCAGATGGTACTGAGGTTCGGATTGCTCCCTTAGATGTTCAATATCAAAATGCGACTATCTGGGGCAAACTGATTACCAATTTTGCAGGTCCTATGAACAACTTTATCTTAGGTATCGTTGTTTTCTGGATTTTAATCTTCATGCAGGGTGGTGTCAGAGATGTTGATACCAATCAGTTCCATGTCATGCCTCAAGGGGCCTTGGCTAAGGTAGGAGTACCAGAAACGGCACAAATTACCAAGATTGGCTCACATGAGATTAGCAACTGGGAAAGTTTGATTCAGGCTGTGGAATCAGAAACCAAAGATAAGACGGCCCCGACCTTGGATGTGACTATTTCTGAAAAGGGTAGTGACAAACAAGTCACTGTTACTCCGGAAGAAAGTCAAGGCCGTTACCTTCTAGGTGTTCAACCGGGAATTAAGTCGGACTTTCTATCCATGTTTGTAGGTGGTTTTACAACTGCTGCTGACTCGGCCTTCCGAATTCTATCAGCTTTGAAAAATCTGATTTTCCAACCGGATTTGAACAAGCTAGGTGGACCTGTTGCCATCTTTAAGGCAAGTAGTGATGCCGCTAAAAATGGAATTGAGAATGTCTTGTACTTCTTGGCAATGATTTCCATCAATATTGGGATTTTTAATCTTATTCCGATTCCAGCATTGGATGGTGGTAAGATTGTGCTCAATATCCTAGAAGCCATCCGCCGCAAACCATTGAAACAAGAAATTGAAACTTATGTCACCTTGGCCGGAGTGGTCATCATGGTTGTCTTGATGATTGCTGTGACCTGGAATGACATTATGCGACTCTTTTTTAGATAATCGAGGAATATTATGAAACAAAGTAAAATGCCTATCCCAACGCTTCGCGAAATGCCAAGCGATGCTCAAGTTATCAGCCATGCTCTTATGTTGCGAGCTGGTTATGTTCGTCAAGTCTCAGCAGGTGTTTATTCTTATCTACCACTTGCTAATCGTGTGATTGAAAAAGCTAAAAATATCATGCGCCAAGAATTCGACAAGATTGGTGCCGTTGAGATGTTGGCTCCTGCCCTTCTTAGTGCAGAATTGTGGCGCGAATCAGGTCGTTACGAAACTTATGGTGAAGACCTTTACAAACTAAAAAACCGTGAAAAATCAGACTTCATTCTAGGTCCAACTCACGAAGAAACCTTTACAGCTATTGTCCGTGATTCTGTTAAGTCTTACAAGCAATTGCCACTTAACCTTTATCAAATTCAGCCTAAGTATCGTGATGAAAAACGCCCACGTAATGGACTTCTCCGTACACGCGAGTTTATCATGAAGGATGCTTACAGCTTCCACGCTAACTATGATAGCTTGGACAGTGTTTACGATGAGTATAAGGCTGCTTATGAGCGTATTTTCACTCGTAGTGGCTTAGACTTCAAGGCTATCATCGGTGACGGTGGAGCCATGGGTGGTAAGGACAGCCAAGAATTTATGGCCATTACACCTGCCCGTACAGACCTTGACCGCTGGGTTGTCTTGGACAAGTCAGTTGCCTCATTTGATGAGATTCCTGCAGAAGTACAAGAAGAAATCAAAGCAGAATTGCTCAAATGGATGGTTTCTGGTGAAGATACGATTGCTTACTCAAGTGAGTCTAGTTATGCGGCTAACTTGGAAATGGCAACAAATGAGTACAAACCAAGCAACCGTGTTGTCGCTGAAGAAGAAGTGACTCGTGTTGCAACACCAGATGTTAAATCAATTGATGAAGTGGCAGCCTTCCTCAACGTTCCAGAAGAACAAACGATCAAAACCCTCTTCTACATGGCAGATGGTGAGCTTGTTGCGGCCCTTCTAGTTGGAAATGACCAGCTCAATGAAGTTAAGTTGAAAAACCATTTGGGAGCAGATTTCTTTGACGTTGCTAGCGAAGAAGAAGTGGCAAGTGTTGTTCAAGCAGGATTTGGTTCACTTGGACCAGTTGCTTTACCAGAGAATATCAAAATCATCGCAGACCGTAAGGTGCAAGATGTTCGCAATGCAGTTGTGGGTGCTAACGAAGATGGCTACCACTTGACTGGTGTGAACCCAGGTCGTGACTTTGCTGCAGAATATGTGGATATTCGTGAAGTTCGTGAGGGTGAAATTTCTCCAGACGGACAAGGTGTCCTTAACTTTGCGCGTGGTATCGAAATTGGGCACATCTTCAAACTCGGTACTCGTTATTCAGCAAGCATGGGAGCAGATGTTTTGGATGAAAATGGCCGTGCTGTGCCAATTATCATGGGATGTTACGGTATCGGTGTCAGCCGACTCCTTTCAGCAGTGATGGAGCAACACGCTCGCCTCTTTGTTAACAAAACACCAAAAGGTGAATACCGTTACGCTTGGGGAATCAATTTCCCTAAAGAATTGGCACCATTTGATGTACACTTGATCACTGTCAATGTCAAGGATGATGAAGCGCAAGCCTTGACAGAAAAGCTTGAAGCAAGCTTGATGGGAGCTGGTTACGAAGTCTTGACAGATGACCGTAACGAACGTGTCGGTGTTAAGTTCAGCGATAGCGACTTGATTGGATTGCCAATCCGTATTACTGTTGGGAAGAAAGCGGCCGATGGCATCGTAGAAGTCAAGATTAAAGCGACTGGTGATACCATCGAAGTTCATGCAGATAACGTGCTTGAAACGCTTGAAATCCTCAGCAAGAAATAAAAACTATAATCAGAAGAAAAACAAGGAAAAAATGTAACTAGTTTTTACCTTGTTTTTTCTGTATAATAGGAAAAATGAGTAGATAAAGAGGTAAATGTATGCTAAAATTTCCAAAGGATTTTGTCTGGGGATCCTCTACTTCTGGGCCACAGACAGAAGGACGTGTAGCTGGTGACGGTAAGGGAGATAATCTCTGGGATTACTGGTTCCAAGTGGAGCCAAATCGCTACTATAATGGGATTGGTCCAGATAAAACATCGACCTTTTATGAAAATTGGGAACAGGATATCGACCTCTTGTTAGAAACTGGTCACACGGCCTTTCGAACTTCTATTCAGTGGTCACGGATTTTTCCACAAGGGCGTGGGGAAGTCAATGCTCAAGGTGTGGATTTCTATCGTAAGGTTTTTGAGGCTATTAAGGACAAAGGGATTCGTCTTTTAGTGAATTTTTATCATTTTGATTTACCTTTTGCTCTTCAAGAAGATGGTGATGGTTGGGAAAATAAGGCGACTGTCTCAGCCTATGAAGACTATGCTCGTTTTTGTTTTGAAACCTATGGAGATTTAGTGGATCAATGGATTACCTTTAACGAGCCCATCGTTCCTGTAGAATTTGGCTATTTTTACGATGCCCATTATCCACATAAGGTGGATGCAGAGGCAGCCGTTAAAGTAGCTTATCATACACAATTGGCTAGCAGTCGGGCGGTTAAGGCTTGTCATGAACTTTTGCCAGATTCCAAGATTGGGATTGTCTTAAACTTGACACCGGCTTATCCACGTAGCCAGCATCCTGCTGATGTCAAGGCTGCTCGTATTGCGGACCTTTTTCAGGCCCAATCTTTCTTAGATCCGTCCGTTTTGGGGACTTATCCACAGGAGTTGGTAGAAATCTTACATGAATATGGTCTCTTGCCTGATGCTACAGAGGAGGAGTTGGATCTCATTCGTGACAATACGGTGGACTTCCTTGGTGTCAACTACTATCAACCTTTACGTGTTATGGCGCCTCGATTTGCGAAGCATCCAGAGAGTCCACTCTTACCAGAACATTTTTACGAGCCTTATGTGATGCCTGGGCGTAAAATCAATCCTCACCGTGGCTGGGAGATTTATGAGCAAGGGATTTATGACATCGCCCAAAATATCAAGGAAAATTATGGCAATATTGAGTGGATGTTGACAGAGAATGGTATGGGTGTTGAAGGAGAGGAAAAATTCCGTGAGAATGGAATGATTCAAGATGATTACCGTATTGACTTTGTAAAATCTCATCTTCGTGAACTTCACCGTGCCATTGAAGACGGAGCCAATTGTAAGGGCTACTTAATTTGGACCTTTATCGATTGTTGGTCATGGCTTAACAGCTATAAAAATCGCTATGGTTTGGTCGAATTAGACTTGGAAACGCAAGAACGTCGTCTGAAAAAATCAGGGTACTGGTTCAAGGAATTAAGCGATAATAATGGATTTTAAAAAGGACTCTGACTGATTATCCAAATTGGTCAGAGTTTTTTACTTATAGGAGTTTAATTTGAACTATACCAATTTTTACTCTTGACAAGTGAAAGAAACAAGTATATACTGTTTTTGCTGATTCTATAAAAGAGGAATTAGACTATACCAATTTTAAGGAGGAAGCACAGCTTGCCTGTGTCGTATATACTATGTGTGGAATTGTTGGTGTTGTTGGAAACACAAATGCAACTGATATTTTGATTCAAGGGCTTGAAAAGCTCGAATACCGTGGCTATGATTCTGCGGGAATTTTTGTCCTAGGTGGTGCTGAAAACCATCTAGTCAAAGCTGTAGGTCGTATTGCAGAATTATCTGCTAAGACAGTTGGTGTTGAGGGAACAACTGGTATCGGACATACTCGTTGGGCAACTCATGGGAAACCAACGGAAGACAATGCTCACCCACACCGCTCTGAGACAGAACGTTTTGTCTTGGTTCACAATGGGGTGATTGAAAACTACCTTGAAATTAAAGAAGAATACCTTGCTGGGCACCACTTCAAAGGGCAAACAGATACGGAAATCGCTGTACATTTGATTGGAAAATTTGCGGAAGAAGACGGTCTCTCAGTTCTTGAAGCCTTTAAAAAAGCTCTTCATATTATCCGTGGTTCATATGCCTTTGCCTTGATTGACTCTGAAAATCCAGATGTCATCTATGTAGCGAAAAACAAATCTCCACTTTTGATTGGTCTTGGGGAAGGCTACAATATGGTCTGCTCAGATGCTATGGCTATGATTCGTGAAACCAACCAATACATGGAAATTCATGACCAAGAGTTGGTAATCGTCAAGGCTGATAGCGTGGAAGTTCAAGACTATGATAGTAACAGTCGTGAACGTGCTAGCTATACTGCGGAACTTGACTTGTCAGATATCGGTAAGGGAACTTACCCTTACTACATGCTCAAGGAAATTGACGAGCAACCAACAGTGATGCGTAAGTTGATCCAAGCCTACACAGATGAGGCTGGTCAAGTTGTCGTAGCCCCAGCTATTATCAAGGCTGTTCAAGACGCAGACCGTATCTACATCCTTGCAGCTGGAACATCTTACCACGCAGGATTTGCTTCTAAGAAAATGTTGGAAGAATTGACAGATACGCCAGTTGAACTTGGAATCTCATCTGAGTGGGGCTACGGTATGCCACTTCTCAGCAAGAAACAACTTTTCATCTTTATCAGCCAGTCTGGTGAAACAGCGGATAGCCGTCAGGTTTTGGTCAAGGCTAATGAAATGGGAATCCCAAGCTTGACAGTGACAAATGTCCCAGGTTCAACCCTTTCACGTGAAGCTAACCATACCATGCTCCTTCACGCAGGTCCTGAAATTGCCGTAGCCTCAACCAAGGCCTATACAGCGCAAATTGCAGCCCTTGCCTTCCTTGCAAAAGCAGTCGGAGAAGCAAATGGCAATGCCAAAGCGCAAGCCTTTGATTTAGTTCATGAGTTGTCAATCGTAGCTCAGTCTATCGAATCAACTCTTTCAGAGAAAGAAACCATTGAAGTCAAGGTTCGTGAGCTACTTGAAACAACTCGTAACGCCTTTTACATCGGACGTGGTCAAGATTACTACGTAGCCATGGAAGCAAGTCTCAAACTTAAAGAGATTTCTTACATCCAGTGTGAAGGCTTTGCGGCAGGAGAACTTAAGCACGGAACCATTGCCTTGATTGAAGAAGGAACACCTGTCTTGGCGCTCTTGTCAGATCCAGTCCTTGCCAACCATACTCGTGGAAATATCCAAGAGGTCGCAGCCCGTGGTGCCAAAGTCCTCACTATCGCAGAAGAAAATGTTGCCAAAGATACAGACGACATCGTTCTTACGACCGTCCACACTTATCTCTCACCAATTTCAATGGTTGTGCCAACGCAATTGGTCGCTTACTTTGCAACACTCCACCGTGGCCTTGATGTGGATAAACCACGTAACCTTGCTAAGTCAGTAACGGTAGAATAGAATCTATGAATATACGGGCGTAAAGCCATAGGTTTATCCTATAAGGTTTTACAGCCTATTTTTTATGTTACAAATGATGATAAGGGTTTACTTTTCAATAATTATAGCAGATTGAATTTAGAACAGTACACAGGAATACTAAAATATTTCTAGAAATTAATTTGAATTTTCCAATTGATTTGTTCGTATCTTATTTCAAACTACTATAAAAAGAGGAAGCTGGGCAAAAACTCAATTTGAAGAGAAAATTCAGTAAATCTTTCCATGATAAAACGCATCATATTAAGGTTTTGTACACCTGATATGATGCGTTTTATCATTTTTAAGCCTTTTTGCCCAGCCTCGTCAAAAGTAAAGTTTTGGCACAAAATCTGTGACAAAACTTTAGTTTTAAAGGTTTTTAACTTTGTATATACTAGTTTTAAGAAAAGGAGGATGATCCTAATGGAAGAAAAAGTATCATTGAAAGTCAGAGTTCAAAAACTAGGGACATCGCTTTCAAATATGGTTATGCCCAATATTGGAGCATTTATTGCTTGGGGAGTGTTGACTGCCCTCTTTATCGCTGATGGCTATCTGCCAAATGAACAGTTAGCTACTGTTGTTGGTCCTATGTTAACGTATTTATTGCCAATCCTGATTGGTTACACAGGTGGATATATGATCCATGGTCAACGTGGTGCCGTTGTAGGAGCTATTGCTACTGTTGGTGCAATCACAGGTTCTAGTGTTCCTATGTTTATCGGAGCTATGGTAATGGGCCCACTGGGAGGATGGACTATCAAGAAATTTGATGAGAAGTTCCAAGAAAAAATTCGTCCCGGATTTGAAATGTTAGTTAATAACTTCTCAGCTGGTCTCGTTGGTTTTGCATTATTGCTTTTAGCTTTCTACGCAATCGGTCCAGTCGTATCGACTCTTACTGGAGCTGTTGGGAATGGTGTTGAGGCTATTGTCAATGCTCGCCTCCTTCCTATGGCTAATATTATCATCGAACCGGCTAAAGTCCTTTTCCTCAATAATGCCCTCAATCATGGCATTTTTACTCCTCTGGGAGTAGAACAGGTAGCTCAAGCTGGTAAGTCAATTCTCTTCCTATTGGAAGCTAATCCTGGACCAGGCCTGGGAATTCTATTAGCTTATGCTGTATTCGGTAAAGGTTCTGCTAAATCTTCTTCTTGGGGGGCAATGGTTATTCATTTCTTCGGAGGGATTCATGAAATTTACTTTCCTTATGTTATGATGAAGCCTACTCTATTTTTAGCTGCTATGGCAGGAGGTATCTCTGGAACTTTTACTTTTCAACTCTTAGACGCTGGTCTTAAATCTCCAGCTTCACCAGGTTCTATTATTGCGATTATGGCTACGGCGCCAAAAGGCGTTTGGCCCCATCTAAATGTTCTTCTAGGTGTTTTAGTGGCAGCAGTTGTTTCTTTCCTTGTAGCAGCCCTTATTCTTCATGCAGACAAGTCAACTGAGGATTCGCTCGAAGCTGCTCAGGCGGCTACCCAAGCAGCTAAGGCTCAGTCTAAAGGTCAGTTAGTATCAACTTCTGTTGATGCAGTTGTTTCGACAGACTCAGTGGAAAAAATCATTTTCGCCTGCGATGCTGGTATGGGAAGCTCTGCTATGGGAGCTAGTATTCTTCGAGATAAGGTTAAAAAAGCAGGTCTAGAGATTCCAGTATCTAATCAGGCAATCTCAAATTTGCTTGATACACCAAAAACATTAATTGTTACTCAGGAAGAACTGACACCAAGAGCTAAAGACAAGAGTCCAAGTGCTATTCATGTTTCTGTTGATAATTTCTTAGCGTCCCCTCGTTATGATGAAATTGTAGCTTCATTAACAGGAGCTTCTCCAATAGCAGAAATTGAAGGAGATATATCAACTTCAGCATCAGTAGATAGTCAGGAAATTGACCTTAACCATATTGATGCTGTAGTAGTTGCTTATGGTAAAGCACAGGGATCTGCAACTATGGGCTGTGAAACGATTCGGGCTATCTTTAGAAACAAAAATATTCGTATTCCAGTTTCTACTGCCAAAATTTCAGAATTAGGTGAATTTAATTCTAAAAACATAATGATTGTAACAACTATTTCTTTACAGGCAGAAGTGCAGCAAACAGCACCGAATTCTCAATTTCTTATTGTGGATAGTTTAGTAACAACACCAGAATATGACAAAATGGCTGTTAGAATGTACAAATAGAACTAGAGGTTTCTAAATTACGAATGCTATTAACCAAACGAGAAGAACAATTATTGAAGGCTTTCCTACATGTAGGGAAGCTTTCAATGCAAGACATGACTGAAATCTTACAGGTTTCATCTAGAACAATTTATCGAACTTTATCAGATTTGACAGATAGCATGGAGCAATATGGAATCGAAATAACGAAGCATGGGAAATACTATATTTTGACTGGAGAGTTGGATGATTTGCCGACAGAACTTGAAGTGTTAGTTGAGTATAGTCCCCAAGAAAGACAAGAGTTGATTACCTATCGCCTTCTGACTGAGAGTGGTTTTGTCACCAATGAAGCATTGCAAGAATGCATGAAAGTCAGTAATGTAACTATTATTCAGGATATTTCAGATATTGATAAGCGTCTTTTAGACTTTGATCTGAAAATTGAACGACAAAAAGGTTATCGTATTTCTGGTGATTCAGTTGGTAAGAGAAGATTTTTGGCTATTTTACTGACAAACTGTATCTCAGTAGCAGATTTTTCAACCGGTAATTTTGGGAGCTTTGATATTTTAGAAGCAGATAGAACTAGGCTGGCCAGTCAGATTGTTAATAAGCAACTGTCAGGTTTTCCAGATATGGATGCTAGGATGAAGATGTTTTTTGCGATCTTGTTATCTCTTATAGGTCAGGAGCAAAACATTGAAAATTCACCTAATACTAGTAAGCAGGCTTTGGAAATTTCTCAAAAAATTTTTCAAGCTTACTCTAAGCAGACTGCACAATTTTATAGTATTCAGGAAATTATCTATTTTGCGAGCATCTTGGATGAATTAATCATTAAACGTCAGGACAATCCGCTCTTTACGGAGAAATTTGATGGTGAATTTTTCTACAATATTTCAAATCTGATTGATACGGTTTCCATGTATACCAAGATTGACTTTTTTAAGGACAAGGTTTTATTCAATTTTCTTTTCCATCATATTCGGCTCAGTTTAGGCGTCCCTATCCTTTTTCAGGGTGAAAATTTGCCAGAATCTGTCCAGATTTTAGTTGAAAGGAATAAATTTCTTTATACAGTCATCAGTCTTTTAGTGAATGATATTTTTCCGAAATATCTTCATACAGAGTATGAGTATGGCATGATTGCCCTACATTTTATCTCTAGCTTAGGCCGTAGTCCAGAGATTTATCCAGTCCGTGTTTTGCTTTTAACGGATGAACGTCGGGTCACTAGAGATTTATTAGTCAGTAAAATTAAGAGTGTTGCTCCTTTTGTAGAGTTGATAGATATTCAGTCTCTAGTAGATTACCATAGTATTGATCTCAGTCAGTATGATTATATTTTATCTACCAAGCCGCTGACTAATCAGGAAATCGATGTAATTTCTAGTTTTCCAACCGTCAAAGAATTGCTTGAATTACAGGAACGACTTCAGTATGTACAGGCACATCGTACAATTGTCGCGCGTGATGCTATCGCTCCAGAGAAAAGTTATGACTTGCAAGATTATTTAATATCTAGTAGTCAGCTTTTGAGTCAATTCGAGTTGGTTCAATTGGAGAATAATCAATCATTTGAGCACACGGTAGAACAAATCATCCAATATCAGAAGAATGTGAGTGACAGAGATTACCTAACAAGAAAATTGTTATCTCACTTCCAGAATAGTCCTATGGCTATTCCTAATACTGGTCTGGTGCTTTTACATAGTCAGTCTAGCAAAGTAACAACAAATAGTTTTACTATGTTTGAACTCAAACTACCTATCTCCGCATTGTCAATGAAACGAGAGGAAGAAGAGGTCAAAAGGTGTCTGCTAATGCTAATGTCTAAAGAAGCTAGCGAGGAAGCGAGAGATTTAATGACAGCTATCAGTCAGTCGATTATTGAAAATCATCTTTATACAGAGATTTACAAGACGGGAAATCAATCCATTATTTATCAGATGCTAAATACTATTTTTAACGAAAAAATTAAGAAATTGGAGAACTAATATGAAACTTGAAAAACATTTGATTAAGCTTAATAAACAATTTTCTAACAAGGAGGAAGCTATTTGTTATTGTGGGCAAGTTCTTTATGAGGGTGGATATGTTAATGAAGACTATATTGAAGCCATGATTGAGCGAGATAAAGAGCTATCTGTTTACATGGGTAACTTTATCGCCATACCGCATGGAACAGATGCAGCAAAAAATGATGTCCTCAAGTCTGGTATTACAGTCGTTCAAGTCCCTAGAGGGGTTGATTTTGGGAATGTATCTAACCCTCAAGTGGCAACGGTTCTTTTTGGTATTGCTGGTATTGGTAATGAACACTTAGAAATTATTCAGAAAATTTCTATCTTCTGTGCAGATGTAGATAATGTTCTTAAACTAGCAGATGCTCAGTCAAAAGAGGAAGTGTTGCGCTTATTTGATGCTGTTGAATAATTGAATTTCGTCATTTGTCATCTAGTATATATGTCCCTCAAATAGGAAAAGGAGAAATTGAATGAAACATTCTGTTCATTTTGGTGCCGGTAATATCGGTCGTGGTTTTATAGGTGAAATTCTATTTAAAAATGGTTTCCATATTGATTTTGTGGATGTCAATAATCAGATAATTCATGCTCTAAATGAAAAGGGCAAGTATGAAATTGAAATTGCACAGAAAGGACAGTCTCGTATAGAAGTAACTAATGTGGCTGGCATTAATAGCAAAGAAGACCCTGAGCAAGTCATTGAAGCGATTCAAAAGACGGATATTATTACTACTGCAATCGGACCTAATATCCTCCCTTTTATCGCTGAACTTCTAGCCAAAGGAATCGAAGCTCGCCGAGTTGCAGGAAATACACAGGCATTGGATGTTATGGCCTGTGAAAATATGATTGGCGGGTCTCAATTTCTTTATCAAGAAGTCAAGAAATATTTAAGTCCGGAAGGTTTGACATTTGCTGATAACTACATAGGTTTTCCAAATGCTGCAGTAGACAGGATTGTTCCAGCACAAAGTCACGAAGATTCCCTTTTTGTTGTGGTCGAACCCTTTAATGAATGGGTCGTGGAAACCAAGCGTCTTAAAAATCCAGATTTACGTCTAAAAGATGTGCATTATGAAGAAGATTTAGAACCCTTTATTGAGCGAAAACTTTTTTCAGTCAATTCTGGACATGCAACTTCAGCTTACATTGGTGCGCATTATGGTGCCAAGACAATTTTGGAAGCTCTTCAAAATCCTAATATCAAATCTCGGATTGAATCTGTATTAGCTGAAATTCGGAGTCTCTTGATTGCCAAATGGAACTTTGATAAAAAAGAATTGGAGAATTATCACAAAGTCATTATAGAACGGTTTGAAAATCCTTTCATAGTGGACGAAGTTAGTCGCGTAGCTCGTACTCCAATCCGAAAATTAGGCTATAATGAACGATTCATCCGGCCGATACGTGAATTGAAAGAACTCAGTTTGTCATATAAAAACCTACTTAAAACAGTTGGCTATGCCTTTGACTATCGCGATGTAAATGATGAAGAAAGTATTCGATTAGGTGAATTGTTGGCTAAACAATCAGTCAAAGATGTTGTTATACAAGTTACAGGTTTAGACGACCCAGAATTGATTGAGCAAATTGTAGAGTATATTTAATCTTTTTCGAAAATCTCTTCAAATCAGGTTAGCATCCATCTGCAACCTCAAAACAGTATTTTGAGCTGACTTC
>NZ_VMLH01000059.1:0-22760 GCF_013276595.1 Streptococcus sp. 10824 | reverse complement strand
ATGATTTACAAGAACAGCATGACAAGCGATTTCTTTGGGGAGTGGTTCAAAACGCAACTCCTTCCTGCTTTGAAGACACCTCATGTTATTATCATGGACAATGCTAGTTTTGATCCCAAGAACATTTTGGATGAACTCTGCATCCAAGATAAACACTTTTTCTTACCTCTACCGCCATATTCACCGGATTTGAATCCTATTGAGCAAGCTTGGGCTATCTTGAAAAAGAAAGTAACAGATTTATTAAGGGAAGTCCCAACTATTTTTGAATGTTTGGAACGCTTTTTAAAACTAAATGACTATATAAGCAGTAAAATCATTTTATACTCTTCGAAAATCTCTTCAAACCAGGTCAGCGTCCATCTGCAACCTCAAAACAGTATTTTGATCTGACTTCGTCAGTTCTATNNTTCATTGAGTATTAGAACATACAAAGGAGGTCGTCATGGACAATATCATCGATGTGTCAATTCCCGTTGCAGAAGTGGTGGACAAGCATCCAGAAGTCTTGGAAATTCTAGTGGAGTTGGGTTTTAAACCCCTTGCCAATCCCTTAATGCGCAACACAGTTGGTCGTAAAGTATCGCTCAAACAAGGTTCTAAGCTTGAAGGAACTCCTATGGACAAGATTGTCCGCACGCTGGAAGCAAACGGTTACGAAGTGATTGGGTTAGACTAATGGCAGATGAACGAATTCATGTCCTGCGGGATATTTTGTTAGAATTGCATAATGGCTCCTCTCCTGAGTCGGTTCAGGAGCGCTTTGATGCGACCTTTACAGGTGTTTCAGCCATCGAGATTTCCCTTATGGAGCACGAGCTGATGAACTCAGACTCAGGTGTCACCTTTGAAGATGTCATGGAACTCTGTGATGTTCATGCCAATCTTTTTAAAAATGCTGTTAAGGATGTCGAAGTTGCAGATACCGAGCACCCAGGTCACCCAGTTCGGATTTTCAAAGAAGAAAATCTAGCCCTCCGTGCGGCCTTGATTCGTATTCGGAGATTGTTGGATACCTATGAGTCTATGGAAGATGAAGAAATGCTGGCGGAGATGCGCAAGGGCTTGGTGCGTCAGATGGGTCTTTTGGGGCAATTTGACATCCATTACCAACGTAAGGAAGAGCTCTTCTTCCCCATCATGGAGCGCTATGGACACGATTCACCTCCAAAAGTTATGTGGGGAGTGGATGATCAGATCAGGGAACTCTTTCAAACAGCTTTAGCGACAGCCAAGTCACTACCAGAAGTGTCAATTAGCAGCGTAAAAGAAGCTTTTGCGACAGAGTTTGAAAGTATGATTTTCAAGGAAGAATCTATCCTTCTCATGATTCTCCTTGAGTCCTTTACTCAGGATGACTGGCTTCAGATTGCGGAGGAGAGCGATGCCTATGGCTATGCTATTATCCGTCCGTCTGAGAAATGGGTGCCAGAACGCCAGAGTTTTGTTGAGGAAAAGAGTGAAGAGGAGCCTGTACAGCTAGATACGGCAGAGGGTCAAGTTCAGCAGGTTATTGATACGCCAGAAGGACAGTTTACCATTACCTTTACCCCTAAGGAAAAGGAAGCAGTGCTGGACCGCCATAGTCAGCAGTCTTTTGGTAATGGCTATCTTTCAGTCGAGCAGGCTAATCTCATCCTCAATCACCTCCCCATGGAAATTACCTTTGTCAATAAAGACGATATTTTCCAGTATTACAATGACAATACGCCAGCTGATGAGATGATTTTCAAACGAACGCCGTCCCAAGTCGGGCGCAATGTCGAACTCTGTCATCCGCCTAAGTATTTGGACAAGGTCAAGGCTATCATGAAGGGACTTCGTGAGGGGACCAAGGACAAGTATGAAATGTGGTTCAAGTCTGAGTCGCGAGGTAAGTTTGTCCACATCACCTATGCTGCAGTACACGATGAAAACGGAGAATTCCAAGGTGTACTGGAATACGTTCAGGATATCCATCCCTATCGTGAGATTGATACGGACTATTTCCGTGGATTAGAATAAGGAGAAAAAATGAGTTACGAACAAGAATTTATGAAGGAATTTGAAGCTTGGGTCAATACCCAAATCATGATTAACGACATGGCGCACAAGGAAAGCCAAAAAGTTTACGAAGAAGACCAGGACGAGCGTGCCAAAGATGCCATGATTCGCTACGAGAGTCGCTTGGATGCTTATCTGTTCTTGCTTGGTAAGTTTGAAAACTTCAAAGTAGGCAAGGGATTCCATGATTTGCCAGAAGGCTTGTTTGGTGAGCGAAATTATTAAACGAGAAAGATTCTTGATTTTTCACTAAAATCTTGATAGAATGTTTATGTTAAATCCTTGTCAGAGCAGGGATTTTTTATTGAAAGGATTTTATCATGTCAAAGAAACTCAATCGTAAAAAACAATTGCGAAATGGCCTCCGTCGCGCAGGTGCCTTTTCAAGTACTGTGACTAAGGTTGTAGATGAGACAAAAAAAGTCGTGAAGCGTGCAGAACAGTCAGCAAGCGCAGCTGGTAAGGCTGTTTCTAAAAAAGTTGAACAAGCAGTAGAAGCTACCAAAGAGCAAGCTCAAAAAGTAGTTAATTCTGTAGAAGATTTTGCAGCAAATTTGGGTGGACTTCCACTTGATCGTGCCAAGACTTTCTATGATGAAGGAATCAAGTCTGCTTCAGATTTCAAAAACTGGACTGAAAAAGAACTCCTTGCCTTGAAAGGAATCGGCCCAGCTACCATCAAGAAATTGAAAGAAAATGGCATCAAGTTCAAGTAATTTTTCTTGAGTCTTGCATTTCCGAGAAAAACTTGCTACAATAGAGCCATTAGAGGTGTTTTGAATCCTACATTTTACAGAAAGTGGCGGCGCTGAGAAGTCCACAAATGTGTCAAAACTGGTTGCTAATGACTGAAAAAATGAAATATTTCTGTCTTTTTATTTTAAAGACTAAAGATGCGGGCTTGGCCCGAAATTGGGTGGTACCGCGGATAAACACATTCGTCCCTGTCATGTAGATGGCAGGGATTTTCTTTTGCGTCTTAGTCAAAGGAGCTTGTTATGAAGCAATCTTTTAAAACAAGTAAACTCTATTATGGTTTTCCTATCTTCATTTTGGGGTATCAGGATCAGAATTTTGGACACAATATTACGACCTGTAGCTCCTCTTATAGCTTGGGAGATTGGCTAGTCATTGGTGTTGGTGCTGAAGAAAATGCGACTGAGCAGATTAAGCATTATCAACAGTTCACCGTGAATATCCCTGATGAAAATCTCATGCTCGAGATGGAGCAGGCTGGTTTTATCAGTCATAGAGAGAAATTGAAACACCTGGGGCTAGACTACGAGATTTCTGAACGGACTCAGGCACCGATTTTAGAGGCTTGTCCAGTCGTGTTAGAATGTCAGGTAGATAGGATTGATGAGGAAGAGGGAATTTGTCATATTTTCGCTAAGATTGTTGAGCGATTTGTTGACCCAGAACTTTTGGATGAAAAGGGACATTTTAGAAATGACCGTTTTGCACCTACTTACTTTATGGGGGACGGTCACCAGCGCGTTTATCGCTATTTAGATAACCGTGTTGACCCTATGGGGAGCTTTGTAAAGAAAGCGAGGAAAAAGGATGGCAAGAACTGAACTGCCAGAACGCTTGGAAACAGAACGTCTCGTTTTACGAGTCCTACAGTGGCAGATGCTGAGGATATCCATACCTACGCTAGTCTCCCAGAGGTCGCCTATCCAGCAGGTTTTCCTCCAGTCAAGACCTTGGAAGATGAGATTTATTATCTGGAGCACATTCTTCCGAAGCGTAATCAAAAGGAAAATCTCCCAGCAGGCTACGGGATTGTCGTCAAAGGAACGGATAAGATCGTTGGCTCTGTCGATTTCAACCATCGCCATGAAGATGATGTGCTGGAAATCGGCTATACCTTACACCCAGACTATTGGGGGCGAGGTTATGTGCCAGAAGCAGCGCTTGCCTTGATTGACTTAGCCTTTAAAGATTTGGGTCTTCACAAGATTGAACTAACTTGCTTTGGATATAACCTTCAAAGTAAACGAGTCGCGGAAAAGCTTGGCTTTACCCTCGAAGCTCGCATAAGAGACCGAAAGGATGTTCAAGGAAACCGCTGTGACAGTCTGATATATGGCTTGCTGAAGAGCGAGTGGGAGGTGATTTGATGCATCTTTTCATCATTGGTGCTCCAGCATCAGGAAAAATGACCATTGGTCAAGAATTATCTCGACTGACGGATGCTACCCTATTTTATAACCATCAAGCCATTGATTTTGCACTAGAAATCTATCAGGACTATACAGAGGAAATGTGGGAATTTGTTCGTGGAATCACTTTTTCATTCCTTGGAGCAAGTGCAAGAAATCAGCGATCAGTAATTTTAACAGATGTAATTGATTTTTCAAATCAGTATCAGCTGATGTATTTAAAGCAAATTCAGAATTTGTTGGATGATTATCATCAAGAGATTCTTTTTGTTGAGTTGGAAACAAGTCTTGAAGAGTGCATACGTCGAAATCGAACGGAGAATCGATTAAAGCACAAACCCTTAAAACGGCATATTGAGGTATCTGAAAGAGAAATTTTAGAGACCGCTGAAACACTTCAATTAAATTCCCAATATCAACCGAATGAGTTGCACCACTACTTTAAAATAAATAATACGAATTTGTCTGCAGAAGAAGCTGCTAAGCAAATTCAAAATAAAATGAATACAATAGAGAAAGGACACACACATATCTAAACAACTTCATGAAGACGTTCTCAAGACTCAAGAAGTTCAAAAGTCTCAATCTTTTTCGTTCGTGATTCCTACCACCAAATGTAACTGGAAAACTCTACCTTAATCGCGCTTGGAGTACACCCTTCAAAGTAAACGAATCACAAAGAAACTGGGATTTCCCATTTAAGCCTGTATCCGAGGTCGTAAGAATATCCAATACAGCAGAGGTAGAGTTTGATTTATTGAAGAATGAGTTAGAGGAGAAAATAGATGGCTAAAAAGAAAAATAGAAAAAAGAATTAAACCGCCAGCAAAAGTTGGATATCAAAGTCGTTTCTGAAGAAGAGGTTGTCTGGACAGAACTACTGGCTAAAAAACCAACTTTTGTAGAACGTCGGACCATTCAAAATTTCGATGAACTACATACAACAGTGATGCAATATGCTGATGAACATGGAGAGTATCCAGATGTTCAGCTAATCAATTACCAACTGAAAAATAGGATTTTTGATTAGAATCAGGATCATGCTTTATTTAGAGAAGCTATGCATACTCCAAATACACAGAAGCGAAATGAACTGTTAAAACAAGTTTTAAAGATCAATCCAGATTATTTTGCTGCTGATTTTCACCCATTCTTATCAGAGGTTGAAGATTTTGATTTACCAACCTTTAGATTAGATTTAGGAGGCAAAGATTGAAATTAATGTATTATTTTAATACTGACAATAGATTGAAGAATCTTTTTGCTCAAACTTGGAAAATACTTATGTATGCGCTAACGTATTTTCCAATAATATCTCTAATTGTATTCTGTCTTACCGATTTTAAATTAGTTATAATTTTACAATTTGCCTTGATACTAATATATGTGTTTAACTATAAAAATCGATTTAATAAGTTTAGAGTTTTTCTTACTAAAAGTACTAAATCTTTAGCTTTTATGAACGCATGGGATGGAATATTTTGCGGAATCTTGACTTACATTCTTTATAACCTAAATCTAGTTGAATCAACTTTAATCAACTTATCTCAATATTTTTTTATTAATTATGGCATAAGTAAAAATCACATAAATAACTGGATTATCATTGTAATACTTTTAATATTACCATTTGTATTATCTGTTATAAAAACTGTAGGATCAATCAAGATATTTCAAAAAGTTAATAAAATAGATATCGTAAAGGGAAAGACACTGTGGAATGTATATGCCACGATGCTTATTATTTCGTTTTTATGGTATTATATCTATATTTATTACTTTATTTCTAAAGCTATTGATTTTCATTCCGATTTAATAACTGACATTTTTATATTTAATTCATTTATTGCGCTTTATTTAATATTCTGGTGGAGAATTCATAATCTAATTAGACATGGTGCAAAAGATACCAAAGAAGTAATAGCATCATGGCTAACTGGAACAATCTGTATATTGTTGTTAGCAATATTTAATCAAGTTGAAAATGAATTAATAAATGCTTTAACCTGGTTTTTGCCAATATTAATTCCTAGTCTAATTGGAGAAATAAATTCTCAATTTGATACAAAAAAATATAAGAAAAAACCAATAAGAACTGAGAAAATGGATAGACACCTCTATCGAACTCAACTATATAGTTTTCTTACTCTATTAATGTTGAGTATTATTCCAAAGTTAACCGAAATTATTTGGGGTTTAAAGATTAAGATGAAATTGGTCGAATTTATAACTCCCGCAGCTGATTGGATGTCTGAATTATTTGCCTCAACTATAATTATTTTCGTTTGTTTCATATTATCATTAGTTATTGGGAAGGCTATAATTTGGTTATTACAGTATTTCTATTTAAACACCCATAATGGATATTACGTGTATCGTGACAACATGCACAGTGTATTAATAAATCGTAGATATAAAAGAAATATTCATAAAAGGAGAAAAAATAATGTCTAATCAACTTTCACCTAAATACACTCCATCCTATGTTTAGGCTGGTCGTTACAAAAATGCCTTGATACGGATGTTTTCAAGCCGGCAGGAGATCAAAAGGCTAAGCCTTATTCAATCGTGATTCCCACCACCAAATGTAACTGGAAAAAACTCTACCTTAGTCACGCTTGGGGATAACTTTCAAAGTAAACGAATCACAAAGAAACTGAGATTTCCCATTCAAGCCTGTAGCTGAGTCCCAAAGGATATCTAAGCCAGTTGAGTCGGGTCTATTGAAGAATGAGTTAGAGGAGAAAATAGATGGCTAAAAAGAAAAATAGAAAAAAAGAATTAAAACGCCAGCAAAAGTTGGATATCAAAATTATTTCTGAAGAAGAGGCTGCTTGGACAGAAATAATGGCTAAAAAACCAACTTTTGTAGAACGTCGACAAATTCAAAATTTCGATGAACTACATACAGCAGTGATGCAATATGCTGATGAACATGGAGAGTATCCAGATGTCCAGCTAATCAATTACCAACTAAAAAATAGGACTTTTGATTGGAATCAGGATCACGCTTTATTTAGAGAAGCTATGCATACTCCAAATACACAAAAGCGAAATAAACTGTTAAAGCAAGTTTTAAAGATCAATCCAGATTATTTTGCGGCTGATTTTCACTTATTCTTATCAGAAGTTAAAGATTTTGATTTACCAACCTTTAAAAAAGTACTGGATTTTGAAATTCTAGTTTTAGAAAAATGGAAAGTGAATGGATACAATAGTTGGAATTATTTTGAAGCACGCTCTATCCTGTCTGCTCTGATGTTTCTGATTGAGTATTATATGATGGAGAACTTCAATTCTAAGGCTATAGAATTGATTGACCTATATTTGAGTAAGCGACCAGAACGGTTTCCTCCTAATTTTGTCTTCTGTATGCTTTCCTTGTATCATATCACCGGTCAGGAGCTAAAGGTTGAGCGTTTCTATCGTGAAGAATTGAATAAAGGGAAACGGGATGATACCATTCTTATTCAGGCCATCATCTCTGCTTTTTCTCAAGGAAAAATTGAAGAAGCCAGTCAGCTATTTGCAAAATTAGTGGAAATAAATGATGAAGCTGTTGAATTCTTTATAGAGGAAGATTGGCAATTCAAAGTTATAGATATAGAAGACCAAGAATGCTATTGTTCAAATTCAGTTGAATCGCTACAAGCTAGTTTGTATCCTCTGTTTGATTATTTACTAGAAAATATTATTTTAACGAAATTTTTAACAAACGAATCCAAGAAGTTCCGTCGTAAACCAGTATTTTCGAATCATTCCAGTATGATAAGAAGTTTATCCAAGGTAAACGACTGGTACTCCTTTATGAGCGAGGAAAAAATGAAGGGAATTCGGATGGATTTTGTTCACATCTTTGTTGAAAATGGGATTCGTACGTCTTCAGATTTCAAAAAATGGACTGAAAAAGAAGTTCTCGCTTTGAAGGGAATTGGTCCCGTAACCGTTAAAAAGCTGAAAGAAAACGGCATAAAGTTTAAGAAAGAGAAGTAATTGTTTATGGAAGGGGGGAGGTGAAATTGTCTTGAATGAAATTTCTAATTTCATCCTGTATACTACACCAAATGGCGACGTTCAGCTAGATATCCTTTTACAAGATGAAAATCTTTGGTTGACTCAAAAAGGTCTTGCAGAGCTCTTTGGAGTTGAACGAAGTGTCATTACAAAGCACTTGAGAAACATTTATGATAGTGGTGAGTTGGATAAGGTTTCAACTTGTGCAAAATCTGCACAGGTTCAACAAGAGGGAAATAGAACTGTCCGACGTGAACTTGAATATTACAATCTGGATGCTATCATTTCAGTTGGCTATCGCGTAAATTCCAGCAAGGCTACTCAATTTAGAATTTGGGCAACCAAGACCTTGAAAGAATTTATCATCAAAGGTTTTGTTTTGAATGATGAACGCTTGAAACAAGGACAGACAGTTTTCGGACAAGATTATTTCCGTGAACTTTTAGAACGAATTCGCTCTATTCGTTCTAGCGAGCGCCGAATCTATCAACAAATTACGGATATCTTTGCCGAATGTGCCATAGATTATGATCGAAACTCGGATATTACTAAAAACTTCTATGCTATGGTGCAAAATAAATTTCATTATGCAATTACTGGAAGTACGGCTGCAGAAATTATCTATCAGCAAGCTGATGCTAGTAAAGAAAAAATGGGATTAACTACTTGGAAACATGCACCTGATGGACGAGTGCTCAAATCAGATGTAACGGTAGCCAAAAATTATTTGCAAGAAAAAGAAATTCGACAACTAGAGCGAACTGTTACAGCCTATTTTGATTATATCGAGGGTTTAGTTGAGCGCCGTAATACGTTTACAATGCGAGGATTGGCAGATAGTATTGATCGCTTTCTATCCTTTAATGAATATGAAATCTTAGAAGGAAAAGGAAGCATTTCCAAGAAACAAGCAGACTCAAAAGCCATCCAAGAGTATGAAAAATTTAACCGAACTCAAAAAATTATATCGGACTTTGATAAACATATTCTGAAGATAATGAGAGAAAGTTAATGTAAAATTTTTATACAGTTTCTTTTTTACTAATAGAAGATACTGAAAAAATCAGATGTGCTGAATCAAGGCATATCTTCTACATACTAATTTTATTTAAAGATATTAACTAGAAAGGACACACACATGTCTAAAGAACTTTCACCTAAATACAATCCAGCCGAGGTTGAGGCTGGTCGTTACCAAAAATGGCTTGACGCTGATGTTTTCAAGCCTTCAGGAAATCAAAAGGCTAAGCCTTATTCAATCGTCATTCCGCCACCAAACGTAACTGGGAAACTTCACCTTGGTCACGCTTGGGATACGACTTTGCAAGATATCATCATCCGTCAAAAACGCATGCAAGGTTTTGATACCCTTTGGCTTCCAGGGATGGACCACGCGGGGATTGCCACTCAGGCTAAGGTTGAGGAGCGCTTGCGTGGCGAGGGTATTTCCCGCTATGACTTGGGTCGTGAGTCTTTCTTGACGAAAGTCTGGGAATGGAAAGACGAATATGCCACTACTATCAAGGAACAATGGGGTAAGATGGGGCTCTCTGTAGACTACTCTCGTGAGCGTTTCACTCTTGACGAAGGTTTGTCAAAAGCTGTTCGAAAAGTCTTTGTGGACCTTTACAAGAAAGGCTGGATCTACCGTGGTGAATTTATTATCAACTGGGACCCAGCAGCTCGCACAGCTCTTTCTGATATCGAGGTTATCCACAAGGACGTGGAAGGTGCCTTCTACCACATGAATTACATGCTGGAAGATGGTTCACGCGCCCTTGAAGTAGCGACTACTCGTCCTGAGACCATGTTTGGGGACGTTGCGGTTGCGGTAAATCCAGAAGATCCACGTTACAGGGATTTGATTGGTAAAAATGTCATCCTTCCAATCGCTAATAAACTCATCCCGATAGTTGGGGACGAACACGCTGATCCTGAGTTTGGTACAGGTGTCGTGAAAATCACACCTGCCCACGATCCAAACGACTTCTTGGTTGGTCAACGTCATAACTTGCCACAAGTCAACGTTATGAATGACGACGGAACCATGAATGACTTGGCCTTTGAATTTGCAGGCATGGATCGCTTTGAAGCTCGTAAGGCAGTTGTTGCCAAGTTGGAAGAAATTGGTGCCTTCGTTAAAATCGAAAAACGTGTCCACAGTGTTGGTCACTCAGAGCGTACAGGTGTTGTGGTTGAACCACGCTTGTCTACTCAATGGTTCGTTAAGATGGACCAATTGGCTAAGAATGCTATTGCCAACCAAGACACAGAGGACAAGGTAGAATTCTACCCACCTCGTTTCAACGATACCTTCCTCCAATGGATGGAAAATGTTCACGACTGGGTAATCTCTCGTCAGCTCTGGTGGGGTCACCAAATCCCTGCTTGGTACAATGCTGAGGGTGAAATATATGTCGGCGAAGAAGCTCCAGAAGGTGACGGATGGACTCAGGACGAAGACGTCTTGGATACTTGGTTCAGTTCTGCCCTTTGGCCATTCTCAACCATGGGCTGGCCTGATGTTGACTCAGAAGACTTCAAACGTTACTTCCCAACTTCAACCTTGGTAACAGGTTACGACATCATCTTCTTCTGGGTGTCTCGTATGATCTTCCAATCCTTGGAATTTACTGGTCGTCAGCCATTCCAAAACGTGCTTATCCACGGTCTCATCCGTGACGAGCAAGGACGCAAGATGTCTAAATCTCTCGGTAACGGGATTGACCCGATGGATGTCATCGAGAAATATGGTGCCGATGCCCTTCGTTGGTTCCTTTCAAACGGTTCTGCGCCAGGCCAAGACGTGCGCTTCTCTTACGAGAAAATGGATGCTTCATGGAACTTCATTAACAAGATTTGGAACATCTCTCGCTACATCCTCATGAACAATGAAGGTTTGACCCTTGAGCAAGCAACTGCCAATGTGGAAAAAGTTGCCAACAAGGAAGCTGGAAATGTCACAGATCGCTGGATTCTCCACAACCTCAATGAAACCATCGGAAAAGCAACTGCCAACTTTGACAAGTTTGAGTTTGGTGTGGCTGGACACATCCTCTACAACTTCATCTGGGATGAGTTTGCGGACTGGTATGTTGAGTTGACCAAGGAAGTCCTTTATAGTGACAACGAAGAAGAGAAAGTCATCACGCGTTCTGTTCTCCTTTATACTTTGGATAAGATTCTTCGTCTCCTTCACCCGATTATGCCATTCGTGACAGAGGAAATCTTTGGACAAATCTCAGAAGGCTCTATCGTGACAGCTGCATACCCAACTGTTAATCTAGCCTTTGAAGACCTTGCGGCTCACACTGGTGTGGAAAGTCTCAAAGACTTGATCCGTGCCGTTCGTAATGCGCGTGCGGAAGTAAACGTAGCACCAAGTAAGCCAATCACAATCCTTGTTAAGACTAGCGATAGTGACTTGGAAGCCTTCTTTAACAGCAATGTCAACTACATCAAACGTTTCACAAATCCAGAACACTTGGAAATTGCATCAAACATCCCTGCACCTGAACTCGCAATGTCAAGCGTCATCACAGGAGCAGAAATCTACTTGCCACTGGCAGACCTCCTCAATGTCGAAGAAGAACTGGCTCGTCTCGACAAGGAACTGGCTAAATGGCAAAAAGAACTAGATATGGTGGGCAAGAAACTCTCTAACGAACGCTTCGTCGCCAATGCTAAACCAGAAGTCGTCCAAAAAGAACGCGACAAACAAGCCGACTACCAAGCCAAATACGACGCGACAGTTGCACGTATTGATGATATGAAGAAGTTGGTGAAGTAGTGTGAAGTGAGATATACTTGGAAGATGATTTACACCTCACACCTGCTTTTTTATGTAGTTTGTGTTAAACTGATAGTACTGCCTCCATGGTGAAAGGAGAATATATATGAAACTAACAATAGAAAATATAGGTAATGTAAAGAATGCAGAAATTGAAATAAATGGAATTTCAGTTATTGCAGGTCAAAATGGCACTGGAAAAAGTACAATAAGTCGTTCTTTATTTTCAATATTTAGTGCCAATTATGATGTTATAAAAAAAATTTCTAACGATCGAACTAAAGCAATTAATGATTTTTTAGAAGACTATCTCTCTGATATCGAAATGAATCGTAAAAATAATTCTGAAATAGGGATTGCTAGAAGAATCGTTCCGAGTTTCCTTTATACAGAATTGACAAAAATCATTTCAAAAAATTTATTGATATTTCTTGATAAAAATTATAGTGAACATAATAATGAATCCCTTAAGAAGAGTATCATTGAATCAATTAATGAATTCAATAAACGAAATTCAAAATACTTTGTATTAAATATTAAGGATTTGGACCTAAATGTTTTATCTGAAAATATAAAAGAAATTCTATCTCAGTCAGACCAATCTATCTTTAACCAAATTTTAACTGCTCATTTAACTGATGAATTTCATAATCAAATAAATAATATATACGACCCATTGACAGGACTAATTTCTTTAAGAATAAAAGATGAACAAATAAATGTTGAAGTTAACAAAAATAGAGCTACTGCAGATAAATTGATAAATTTTAAAACAGATGTAGTATACATAGATGATGCTGCTGCAATAGTTGAAAATTTATTTTCAACTAAATTTTTAAATAAATTTTCAACTAAATTTTTAAATGAATTTTTAAATAAAATTGATTTAAAATTGGATCATAATGCTCATTTAATGGAGCAGCTTAGAGATGAAAGAAACAACACTTACACATTACGAGCTAAGATAACTGACAGATTAAATTTGGTGTTTAATGAAATAAATCATATATTGAAGACTGATATTGTTAATAGTTCAGAAGATGAGGAAGATGAAAAAAAACTTAATATAATCAATTATTCTTCAGGTATGAAAACGTTCTATTTAATTAAATCTCTTTTAGAAAATGGTGTGATTAGAGAAAATGGGACACTCATTTTAGATGAACCAGAAGTCCATTTACATCCAGAATGGCAATTGAAATTTGCTGAAATTATAGTATTACTTCAGAAAGAATTTGGATTACATATCTTAATCAATTCCCATAGTCCTTATTTAGTTGAAGCGATTGATATATTTAGCAAAAAAAATGATACAAATGATTCTGTTAAGTATTATCTTGCTAATAGTTCTATTGAAGATGTTACTGACTCGATTGATAAGATTTATGAGCAAATGTATGTTCCTTTAAATCGCCTTGAGGAGCTAGCGGAGGATTTTGATGGTGAGTAAAATAATTTTCTCTATATTACATGATTTTAATATTAGATTTTCTGAATGTCGTAGCGATATTAAAACCTGCTCATATGATTCTGATTCTAACTATAATTTGGTAAACTCTAAATATACTTGTTATAATTTTGATAAGATTTCAGAAATTATTTTTAAAAAACATAGCTTTGATAAATGGCAATCTGTAGATACAATTCTGCCTCTTCTTCCTGTAGATGCTGATAGTAAATTATATTTAATAGAGTTTAAGAATTCAAAAAATATTCCATATGCTAACGTTAGAGCTAAAATATTATCGAGTTTGTTCCTACTAGAAAATTTTTATGGATTGCAAAAAACTGATTATAAAAAAATAGTGACAGTTACTGTAGTTAAATCACAAAAAGGTAAAAGACATTTAAATGAAATTAGACAACATCAGGCAAAAATAAGTGGTAAGTCACCTTATAAAGTTGAAAATTTTAGGGCTTTAGAAGATTTTTATGGAATTGAATCTTTTAAATATCCCCCTGAAAAATTTATAGAATTTATAGAGAATAATAATTTAGTCAGTTAAAATTAAAATACTAAAATTTTATAGCTTTGATTAAAAACCAGCTCACTACACAACAACCCCTCTAAGTTCGAACCGCTCTGAGAAGTACAACATTGCAGTTTCTTCTCAGGTGTTGGGGGATTTGAACAAACCAACGAGTTCAGAGTGGTGTATCCTATGAGTTTGATAAGTATGCAAGCTAGAATTATTCATTTAATCAAACCATTCATCCAAAAGGCATTACAAATGAGTGCATGGGATGTTGAGTATAACTCTTTTATTACTTCTTCATAGAACTTATTATGAATGTTTTTTATAGTTCACCCCAATTTCACCATTTACCGATGACACAGAAAAACAATTGAAAGGATATTTCTATGCAACCAACTTACAACATTGACAACCCAAACTTGTCTTATGAAGCTAAGCGTGACTTATGGCGGATAGGTTTTGGTCTGCAGAAAGTTGACAATCTAGTGCCATCAGCGTATATGGAATCTTTGGCTGAGAAACAGTCCCGGGGTGAACTGACTTACGAGCAGGTTTATGAGGATGCAACGGCTTATCACCATACTATTGATGCAAGTACGGAAGAGGCAGACTTGGTTTCTCTACGTATTGTAGAACTATTGTCTCGAAGAGGCTTTAGCTTTAGTCCTGCGACCTTACTTGCTATTCATAAGGAGTTGTTTCAAGATATATTTGAACCCTCTATTCCGGTGGGGCAATTTCGTCAGACCAATATCACAAAGAATGAACCTGTTTTGAATGGTGAAAGTGTTGTGTACTCTGATTACTCCATGATTCAAATGACCTTGGATTATGATTTTAATCAGGAAAAACAAGTTGCATATGCGACACTAACTCAGGCGGATGTGGTTAAACAAATCCAGCATTTTATTTCAGGAATCTGGCAGATTCATCCATTTCGCGAAGGAAACACTCGGACAGTAACGGTCTTTTTGATTCAGTATCTTCGTGAGTTTGGTTTTGATATTGATAATACACCATTTCAGCAACATGCCAAGTATTTTCGTGATGCCTTGGTATTAGATAATGCAAAGATTTTACAGCGACGTCCTGAGTTTTTAACAGCTTTTTTTGAAAATCTCTTGCTCGGTGGTCAAAATGATTTGTCTTCAGAAAAAATGTATCTAGATTTAGACCTCGATTTTTCATAATCCTAATACTGAGTAAACATTGAATTTTAGGAAAAAATGAAGTAAATATTCTCACAAGAAAACGTATATCATCAAAGTTTTAGGCCACTTGATAATATGCGTTTTTTGAATTTTATAGACTGCTCGTTTAAACTCTATTTACCTCGTACATTCCGGAGCGAGACGGAATATTAGCCACATACAAAATGAGTACTATTAGGATTTTATTTTCGTGTACAATTTCAGCTATTCTTGTTATAATCAGCCTATAGGAATCAAGGAGGTGATTGTTATGGCTGTTTTTGTGTCTTTGGATGGAATTGTGGTAGAAGTACTTGATGTCTTTTCTTCTTTTAATGGGGATAGTGAGTTTTTCTTGTGTAAACGTCTTAAAGACAAGAGTCAGTTTGTTATGGAACGCTCTCGGTTCGAGGAGATGTTCCAACTTCAAAGTAGTCACTTGACGACGCAAGAAAAATTACAATTGTTTACCTCCGTGTTTGCTGGCCGTTTTGATGTTTATGCTAAGAGTTTTATCAATGATCAAGGGAAAATTCAGTATTTTCCATCCTATGATTATGGTTGGAAGCAGTTGCCACCTGAAAAACGGAGTTTCCAGACATTGACGGATTCCGTTTTGAAATCTCATTTTCGTGGGGAGACAGCTATCGGTATCTTTCCTATGCACTTAGATGATAGCTGTTATTTTTTGGTACTTGATTTGGATGAAGGAGATTGGAAAGAAGCTGGTTTAACCATTCGAAGAATAGCCAGGGAACGCCAGATGGAAGCCCATTTAGAGATTTCTCGTTCGGGTCACGGACTCCATATTTGGTTCTTCTTTGAGGAAGCGATTCCGAGTCGAGAGGCTCGCTTGTTTGGAAAGAAACTGTTAGAACTGGCAATGCAGGAAAGTATGCAACTGTCCTTTGATTCTTTTGATCGCATGTTTCCAAATCAGGATGTTCTTCCTAAAGGTGGATTTGGTAATTTGATTGCCCTTCCTTTTCAAGGAGAAGCTTATCATCAAGGGCGAACGGTCTTTGTGGATGAACATTTTCAGCCTTATGAAGACCAATGGAGGTATCTACAAGAAATTCAGAGGGTTTCAACTGCTAAAGTGGCACTGTTAATCCAAGAGGAGTTAGGTAAGGAAGAATTGGATAAGGAGTTGAAGGTCGTCTTATCCAATATGATCCAACTTGAAAAATCGTCTGTGACACCCAAGACACTGTTTTTCTTGAAAAATATGGCTTCATTTTCTAATCCCGAATTTTATTTAAAGCAGGCTATGCGACAGCCAACCTATCAAATTCCTGAGCGAATGTATTTATTTGGAGAATCCGATCATTATTTATGGCTGCCAAGAGGCTTGCTGTATCCATTGCAAGATAAATTTAAGCAGGTATCTGTGGAAGATAGGAGAAAGGTACAAAGGTCTATTAGAGTGGAATTTAAGGGAGAACTCACTTTTGAGCAAGAGTTAGCCCTGTCAGATATGATTTCCAAAGAAAATGGTTTACTCCATGCGGAGACTGGTTTTGGGAAAACCGTTTTAGGTGCTGCTCTCATCTCTGAATGGAAGACCAAAACAATTATCCTAGTTCATAATAGGCAACTCTTAGACCAATGGCTGGATCGTTTAAACCATTTTTTGACTTTCGAAGAGGAAGAAGCTACCCGTTATACGGCATCAGGTCGTGAAAAGGTAATAGGCTATGTTGGGCAGTACGGTGGGACTAAGAAATGGCTGAGTAAACTGGTTGATGTTGTTATGATTCAATCTCTATTTAAGTTGGAAAATAGTCAAAGTCTTTTGGATGAGTATGAGATGATGATTGTGGATGAGTGTCATCATGTCTCTGCCTTGATGTTTGAAAAAGTTGTTGCTCAGTTTAGAGGGAAGTATCTTTACGGTTTGACGGCTACGCCTGAGCGTAAGAATGGTCATGAGCCTATTGTTTTTCAGAGAATTGGTGAGATACTCCATACTGCTGATAAGAGGGAAACGGATTTTAAACGGCAATTGCAATTAAGATTCACTTCTTTTGGTCATTTGGAGATTGAAAAGACCAAAGCAAGTAATTTTATACAGCTTAGTGATTGGATTGCTACTGACTCAGTGAGGAATCAGTTGATTATCAAGGATATTCTAGACCAAGTGGCAGAAGGGCGGAATATCTTGGTTCTAGTCAATCGAATTCAACAGATAGATGTCTTTGAAAAGTTATTGAAAGAGAAAGAGGTTGATGACTGTTATATTATTAGCGGAAAAACCAAAGTCCGAGATAGAACAAGTTTAATGGAGACGTTAGAACAGTTAGATAAAGGGTTTGTTTTATTGTCTACTGGAAAATACATTGGCGAAGGTTTTGACTTGCCTCAGCTAGACACGCTTATATTGGCAGCACCCTTTTCTTGGAAAAATAATTTAATTCAGTATGCAGGTCGGATTCATAGAAACTACAAGGATAAGTCTTTGGTGCGGATTTTCGATTATGTGGATATTCATGTTCCTTATTTAGAAAAGATGTTTCAGAAACGACAAGTAGCTTATCGAAAGATGGATTATCGTGTCATCGAGGGTGAGGAGAAACAATTCGTTTATGTTGATAGTAGATATGAGAATGTGCTGAGAGAGGACTTATACTCTTCGAAAATCAAATTCAAACCACGTCAGCTTCGCCTTGCCGTACTCAAGTACTGCCTACGGCTAGCTTCCTAGTTTGCTCTTTGATTTTCATTGAGTATTAGCAGGGGAAAGACAGGAGTGTATGCTTATTTTGCCTTATGTGCACCAGACAAAACTGATGAATTTTCTAAAAGAATTTAGGATTAGTCAAATTGAGATATGTATACCAGAGACGGTTGCAAATAAAGCATGGCTAGACCAGTTGAAGAGCCAGAAAATTAAAGTATCTTTTACTCAATCAAAAATAGTCACGCCTATTCTTTTGGTAAACAAGACCATTGTTTGGTATGGCGCAATGCCATTATTAGGGAAGGTAGATGAAATGACCATATTACGTTTGGAATCAG
Organism: Streptococcus sp. 10824; assembly: GCF_013276595.1. Classification (NCBI taxonomy): domain Bacteria; kingdom Bacillati; phylum Bacillota; class Bacilli; order Lactobacillales; family Streptococcaceae; genus Streptococcus; species Streptococcus sp. 10824. The sequence continues at coordinate 4,564 of NZ_VMLH01000059.1, read as the reverse complement.
CTAGTATAGTTTCTGAACTAGTGGCAGGTTTACGATAGAGAAAATTTTTAAAAATTTCTATGTATGATTTTCATTTCTTTAGTGAGACTGTTGCCATTATCACATTCGAATCACATCTAACAAGCAGAAGTGAGATAGGTCTTGCAAGAATGGTAAAAATCTGATAAACTAAGTAGTAATTGAATAGGAATCTGCAAGACTAGTAGCCCAAGGGAAGTATATCAGGGAGGAGAGCCGTGACTGCAAGCTCTCTATATGAAAGCTGGGTGAATTCACTTGCGCATGGATTTAGAAATGAAGGTCTGACTTGTCAGATGAAAACGGATGGTACCGCGTGTCAACGCTCCGAGTGGAGTTTTTGGCATGTGGTTTTCTTTTTATCTACGAGCGACTGATGGAGGAATTATGTCAACTATTGAAGAACAATTAAAAGCGCTTCGTGAAGAAACGCTGGCTAGCTTGAAGCAGATTACTGCTGAAAATGAAAAAGAGATGCAAGATTTGCGTGTCTCTGTCCTTGGTAAAAAGGGTTCGCTCACTGAAATACTCAAAGGGATGAAAGATGTTTCTGCTGAGATGCGTCCAATCATTGGGAAACACGTCAATGAAGCTCGTGATGTCTTGACAGCAGCTTTTGAAGAAACTGCTAAGCTCTTGGAAGAAAAGAAAGTTGCAGCTCAATTAGCAAGCGAGAGTATCGATGTGACCCTTCCAGGTCGTCCAGTTGCGACTGGTCACCGTCACGTTTTGACACAAACTAGTGAAGAAATCGAAGATATCTTCATTGGGATGGGTTACCAAGTCGTGGATGGTTTTGAAGTGGAGCAAGACTACTATAACTTTGAACGTATGAACCTTCCCAAAGACCACCCAGCCCGTGATATGCAGGACACATTCTATATCACAGAAGAAATCTTACTCCGTACTCACACGTCTCCAGTTCAAGCGCGTGCTATGGATGCCCATGATTTCTCTAAAGGTCCTTTGAAAATGATCTCACCAGGGCGTGTGTTCCGTCGCGATACGGACGATGCGACCCACAGTCACCAATTCCACCAAATCGAAGGCTTGGTAGTTGGGAAAAATATCTCTATGGCTGACCTTCAAGGAACCCTTCAGTTGATTGTGCAAAAAATGTTCGGTGAAGAGCGTCAAATCCGTCTGCGTCCATCTTACTTCCCATTCACAGAGCCATCTGTTGAGGTGGATGTTTCTTGCTTCAAGTGTGGTGGAGAAGGCTGTAACGTATGTAAGAAAACAGGTTGGATCGAAATTATGGGGGCCGGTATGGTTCACCCACGTGTCCTTGAAATGAGTGGTATCGATGCGACTGTTTACTCTGGATTTGCCTTTGGTCTTGGACAAGAGCGTGTAGCCATGCTCCGTTACGGAATCAACGATATCCGTGGATTCTACCAAGGAGATGTCCGCTTCTCAGAGCAGTTTAAATAATGATTAGAAAAGTAGAAATGGTAGATGTTGAGGTGTTGGCTAAAATTGCCAAACAAACCTTTCGTGAAACCTTTGCTCATGATAATACGGAAGAGCAGTTACAGGAATACTTTGAAGAGGCTTATAGTCTGAGAGTTTTATCAACTGAGTTGGAAAATCCTGACTCCGAAACCTATTTCATTATGCATGAAGAGGAGATAGCTGGTTTTCTCAAAGTCAACTGGGGAAGTGCTCAAACTGAGAGAGAATTAGAGGACGCTTTTGAAATTCAACGCCTCTATGTGCTACAAAAATTCCAAGGATTTGGATTCGGTAAGCAACTGTTTGAATTTGCTCTTGAACTTGCTACAAAAAATAGTTTTTCTTGGGCTTGGTTAGGTGTTTGGGAGCATAATACAAAAGCTCAAGCGTTTTATAATCGATATGGTTTTGAAAAATTTAGCCAACATCATTTTATGGTTGGTCAAAAAGTAGATACGGATTGGTTACTGCGAAAGAAATTAAGGTAAGAAGAGGATTCTTCTATTGAAATGATAGGAAAGGAAAAGAACCAGTGTGGCAATGGTCATTCTGGAGAACTAAATTATGCTTGTATCTTATAAATGGTTAAAAGAATTGGTGGACATTGATGTGCCATCACAGGAGTTGGCTGAAAAAATGTCAACCACAGGGATCGAGGTAGAAGGTGTCGAATCACCGGCTGCTGGTCTCTCAAAAATTGTCGTCGGTGAGGTCTTGTCCTGCGAAGATGTGCCAGAAACTCACCTTCATGTTTGTCAGGTTAACGTTGGCGAAGAAGAAGCCCGTCAAATCGTCTGTGGTGCCCCAAATGTGCGTGCTGGTATCAAGGTTATGGTGGCTCTTCCAGGAGCTCGCATCGCTGACAACTACAAAATCAAAAAAGGAAAAATCCGTGGTTTAGAGTCACTTGGAATGATCTGTTCGCTTGGCGAATTGGGAATTTCTGACTCAGTTGTGCCTAAGGAATTCGCAGATGGCATCCAAATTTTGCCAGAAAATGCCGTTCCAGGTGAGGAAGTCTTCTCATACCTAGACTTGGATGATGAAATCATCGAACTGTCTATCACACCAAACCGTGCAGATGCCCTTTCTATGCGTGGAGTGGCTCACGAAGTGGCAGCTATCTATGACAAGGCAGTCAACTTTAAAGAATTTACTCTTTCAGAAACTGACCAAGCTGCAGCAGATGTTCTTTCTGTGGGCATTGATACAGACAAGGCGCCTTACTATGCAGCTCGTATCTTGGATAATGTGACGATTGCACCAAGTCCACAATGGTTGCAAAACCTTCTCATGAACGAAGGTATCCGTCCCATCAATAACGTAGTGGACGTGACCAACTACATCCTTCTCTACTTTGGTCAACCAATGCATGCCTTTGACTTGGATACTTTTGAGGGGACTGACATCCGTGTGCGTGAAGCGCGTGCTGGTGAAAAATTAGTGACTTTAGATGGTGAAGAACGTGAGTTGGAAACAAATGACTTAGTCATCACTGTGGTTGACAAGCCAGTTGCCCTTGCAGGTGTCATGGGTGGTCAAGCAACAGAAATCTCTGAAAACTCTAGTCGTGTTGTCCTTGAAGCAGCTGTTTTCAATGGCAAATCAATTCGTAAGACTAGTGGTCGCCTCAATCTTCGTTCTGAGTCATCTTCTCGCTTTGAAAAAGGCATCAATGTGGCAACAGTCAATGAAGCCCTTGATGCGGCAGCGAGCATGATTGCAGAACTTGCTGGTGCGACGGTTCGTAAGGGAATCGTTTCAGCAGGTGAGCTTGATACCTCTGATGTGGAAGTTTCTTCTACCCTTGCAGACGTCAACCGTGTCCTTGGTACGGAGCTTTCATACACTGATGTAGAAGATGTCTTCCGTCGTCTTGGCTTTGGTCTTTCTGGAAATGCAGATAGCTTTACAGTCAGCGTCCCACGTCGTCGCTGGGATATCACTATCGAGGCAGACCTCTTTGAAGAAATTGCTCGTATCTATGGATATGATCGCTTGCCAACCAGTCTTCCAAAAGATGATGGTACAGCTGGTGAATTGACTGCGACACAAAAATTGCGTCGCCAAGTTCGTACGATTGCTGAAGGAGCAGGTTTGACTGAAATCATCACCTATGCTCTAACAACTCCTGAAAAAGCAGTTGAGTTCACAGCTCAACCAAGTAACCTTACTGAACTCATGTGGCCCATGACTGTGGATCGTTCTGTCCTCCGTCAAAATATGATCTCAGGTATCCTTGATACTGTTGCCTACAACGTGGCTCGTAGGAATAAAAACTTGGCCCTTTATGAGATTGGAAAAGTTTTTGAACAAACAGGCAATCCAAAAGAAGAACTTCCAAATGAAATCAACAGTTTTGCCTTTGCCTTGACAGGCTTGGTTGCAGAAAAAGATTTCCAAACAGTAGCAGTTCCAGTTGATTTCTTCTATGCTAAGGGAATCCTTGAAGCGCTATTTTCTCGCTTGGGACTCCAAGTAACTTATACAGCAACATCTGAGATTGCTAGCCTTCATCCAGGTCGAACAGCCGTGATTTCACTCGGTGACCAAGTTCTTGGTTTCCTTGGCCAAGTGCATCCAGTCACTGCTAAGGCTTATGATATTCCAGAAACGTATGTAGCTGAGCTCAACCTTTCAGCCATCGAGGCTGCCCTTCAACCTGCTACTCCATTTGTGGAAATCACAAAATTCCCAGCAGTTAGCCGTGACGTTGCCCTTCTCCTAAAGGCAGAAGTCACTCACCAAGAAGTTGTGGACGCTATCCAAGCTGCCGGTGTGAAACGCTTGACAGATATCAAACTCTTTGACGTCTTCTCAGGCGAAAAATTGGGACTTGGTATGAAGTCCATGGCTTATAGCTTGACCTTCCAAAATCCAGAAGACAGCTTAACGGACGAAGAAGTCGCACGATATATGGAAAAAATCCAAGCGTCTCTCGAAGAAAAAATCAATGCAGAAGTGCGTTAAACGATAGTATGATACAAATTCCCCCTCTAGTTTATGAACACTAGAGGGGTGATTTTATATAATACTCAATGAAAATCAAAAAGCAAACTAGGAAGCTAGCCGTAGGTTGCTCAAAACACTG
>NZ_VMLH01000058.1:0-281 GCF_013276595.1 Streptococcus sp. 10824 | reverse complement strand
ATGATTTACAAGAACAGCAGGACAAGCGATTTCTTTGTGGAGTGGTTCAAAACGCAACTCCTACCTGCTTTGAAAGACACCTCATGTTATTGTCATGGACAATGCTAGTTTTGATCCCAAGAACATTTTGGATGAACTCTGCATCCAAGATAAACACTTTTTCTTACCTCTACCACCTTATTCACCAGATTTGAATCCTATTGAGCAAGCTTGGGCTATCTTGAAAAAGAAAGTAACAGATTTATTAAGGGAAGTCCCAACTATTTTTGAATGTTTGGAAC
>NZ_VMLH01000057.1:0-36546 GCF_013276595.1 Streptococcus sp. 10824 | reverse complement strand
TTTCAGCGACCATCATTTTTGAACAGTGATAGCACTTGAATCGACGCTTTCTAAGTAGAATTCTAGTAGGCATACCAGTCGTTTCAAGATAAGGAATTTTAGAAGGTTTTTGAAAGTCATATTTCTTCATTTGACTTCCGCACTCAGGACAAGATGGAGCTTCATAGTCCAGTTTGGCGATGAGTTCCTTGTGTGTATCCTTATTGATGATGTCTAGAATCTGGATATTAGGGTCTTTGATATCGAGTAGTTTTGTGATAAAATGTAATTGTTCCATATGATTCTTTCTAATGAGTTATTTTGTCGCTTTTCATTATAGATGATATGGGACTTTTTTTCTACACAAAATAGGCTCCATAATATCTATAGGGGATTTACCCACTACAAATATTATAGAGCCATTTTTCGGAGAGCCTGTTTTTTTATTTGCTGAGTCTAGGATAGTTCTTGCTGGCGATAGATAGCAAGACGAACAGCTTCTTTTGAATGTCATATAAATTTAAAATTTCTGAAAATAACGAAAATATACTAAATTTTCAAATAAGGAGCCTCTAAATCCTTTAAAATAAGCAACATGCATATATATATAATCATCGATTTTCTAAAACAAAGTGAGGTTGAAGGAAGGGAACTAAGTTGATATAATGAAGTATTAGTAAACACTGGGCTTTTTGTCATTTGTTTAAGATGAAAAAAGGTCATGTTTTCCTGTTTTTATTGCGAGTTGATGCCTGCATGACCATGGCTAGAGGAGCAAAGACAGGGTAGAAAGAAAGGTAAAAAACCATGAAACAGTTTAAAATGAATGAGCGCCAACGCTTTTCTATATGCAAGTTTTCAATTGGAGCAGTCTCAGTCTTGCTAGGGTCTGTCTTTTTTATAGCTAATCCAGCGACAGAAGTCCAGGCGGCGGAAGTAAATACAGAAGTGGTCAGTCAGGATGGAAATGGCAACACTGGGAATCCATCTGTCTTACCGCCATCAGATACAAGCAATCAAAATCTTAACGTAGAACAGGAAGGGGATAAACCAAAAACTCAAGAGACAGATAAAGAAGAGCAAGACAGCCAAGCTAAAGATGGTGAAGGAAAAGCTGAGTCAACAGTAGAGAATAAAGGTGACGAAAAGTTGATGGTGTAGTTAAACCTGTATCGAGTGAGTTATCTCCAGTGTCCGAGGTAGAGAAATATAAAAAAGAAGCTCAACCAGAGTTGGAAGAAAAATCCTCAATTATCAAAGAAGAAGCTAATAGAGAAGATAAGATAGATCAATCCCAAGAAGAAGATGGGGATCAGTTATATGATAAATTGATAGATGCATCTAAAAGATTGAAAGAATCCAATCCTGAGTCGGCAGCAGCTTTTAAAAACTTAGCAGATACTATCAACGAAAAGTTAGGACTTTCAGACGACGGAAAGATTTCTGGAGAACTTGTCGAAAAAGCTCACAAGTTACTAGATGGTAATCAAGTGATGATGTCAAAAAATGATAGTGAGGAAAATTCTGAGGAAAGAGGAGTTCATGTAAGAAAAAGACGGAATATAGCAGGATTAACAATTGGGAGATGGAATGCAGTACGTAAACAAATAGAAGTTTCTAATATACTAGTAGTACCAGGTGGAGATAGAGTATTTGGTAATATTTTGAAAATTAGTGCTAAATCAAATCATGAGAAAATTACTAGCATATCTGTAACTGGTCATGAAAACATGGGGTTAAAGGTCGAATCTTCTGTCAATGGGAGTGAAGCATCTTTGACTTTCGACGGAATTACTCCGCGTAGGGGTCAGTATTTATTGAATGTAACAGTAACTACTTCAAGCGGTAGTCAGACGACACAATTTGGATACTATCTCCCTTTTCAGAAGCCGACTATTAATACACCAAATGATAGTACAGATGCAAGTGTCCCGAGCTTAGCAGGTAAAGCTAATGAAAAACCTAATATTGATGTGACAATTCCTTATGTTCCTAAATTACCTAATGGCGCAAAGATGAAAGTATATTTGGTAACCGGAGGTTCGGATATTTCTAATTATGGAGGGAGTACGGATGGATTAGCTTATCCGGAAGGTTATAATATACTTGCCTCTAAAGATATATCTCCTAATAATGATGGGGATGGTTCTGCACGCCAAATTACTATTACCCAGTCTGATTATAAGTCTGGAGTTAATAAGATAGGAACAGATAAATTTAGAGCACTCACTGTTATCGAAGTAAATAATAACGTAAACGATGGTAATCCACGAGAACGTGGTTCCTGGTTTAGTGATGAAAGAAGAGCGACAGTACCAGTAGCTAAAGAAGCAACACCTGAAAAACCAACAGTTGCCTCTAGCGAAGCGAATGCCAATGTAACGGTAACACCAAGTGCGAATGCAGACCATGTAGAAATTAGCATTGGAAGCGACAAAGTTGTAGCTACGAAATCAGGGTCAAGCTGGAGCCTAACACCAACAAAATCAGGTGTCAGCATTGATGGAGTAAGTGGTGTTGTTACAATTTCCCATAATGCGGCTAGTGCAGGAACTCAAGTAAGTGCGACAGCTAAACATGGTAATAGTGAAGTTAGTGCTTCTTCAACACCAGTCAGCTTGCCATCAAAACGATATTATCCAATTCCCGATTCGTATAACGTAACATCGCAACCTTCTACTCCTACTCAGCCAGACCAAGGAGCTACTGAGACTCCAACAGCTCCATCTGAGCCAGCTCCACAACCGTCTCAACCAACTGCTTCGGGTCAACCTGCAAGTCCTGCTCCAGCTCCGACTCAAGCACCTAGAGCGGCAGCAAGTCCTTCAGTTAGCTCAACGAGCACACAAGCTCCAGCTCAAGAGCAAGTTGACAAGTCTGAACTTCGTGCCTTGACTCAAGAGTTAGACCAACGCTTGAAAGCTTTGGCAACAGTATCTAATCCGAAAATCGATGCAGCCAAGGCGGTCCTCCTAGATGCTCAAAAAGCTCTGGAAGATAGTGCCTTGACAGAGCAAGGTCTACGTACTGCAGTAGAGTCTGTGAAGGCTTCCTTGGACTCTCTCAAAGATGTGAAAGCAAATGCTAGCGACAGCAAGCCTGCACAGGACAAGAAGGATACTAAGCAAGGAACGGAAGATAGTAAGGATTCAGATAAGATGACTGAAACAAACTCAGTTCCAGCAGGAGTGATTGTAGTCGGTCTACTCGCCCTTCTAGGCGTGATTGCCTTCTGGTTGGTTCGCCGTAAGAAAGAGTCAGAAATCCAGCAATTAATCACGGAATTGACAAGAGTTCTTGGACAGCTAGATGCAGAAAAAGCGGATAAAAAAGTCCTTGCCAAAGCCCAAAACCTTCTCCAAGAAACCCTTGATTTCGTGAAAGAGGAAAATGGCTCAGCAGAGACAGAAGCTAAACTAGTAGAGGAGCTTAAAGCAATCCTTGACAAACTCAAGTAAAACATGATTTATGAAATGTCAGACCTAAAAGACATTTCCGTTCACAAAAGCAGCGACGAGTAACCCTTGTCGTTGCTTTTTGGCTATTTTGGGGATAAGATCCGCCTTGACTAGCGAAAGAAAAGATTAGTCCAATAGTGCCCGATACGATTTTGCGTAGCAGAAAGCTTACAAATAAAATTGAATATAGTAAAATAGGATTAGAAATCTTAAGAAAGTTGGTCCTTTATTGGAAACGATAGTATTTTCAATCTCCGTTTTTTTAGCAGGGATTTTGTCCTTCTTTTCCCCTTGCATTTTTCCTCTGTTACCTGTTTATGCTGGGATTTTATTGGATGATCAGGAAAGCGCAAAAAGCTTTTCTTTATTTGGGAGAAAGGTTCTCTGGTCAGGCTTGATTCGAACACTTTGCTTTATCGCAGGTATTTCACTCATTTTCTTTATTCTAGGCTTTGGTGCTGGTTACTTTGGTCATATTCTCTATGCAAATTGGTTTCGATATGTTATGGGAACAATTATTATCATTTTGGGACTTCACCAGATGGAAATTTTTCATTTTAAGAAATTAGAGGTTCAAAAAAGCTTTACTTTTAAGAAATCAGAAGCCAATCGTTATTGGTCAGCCTTTTTACTCGGTATTACTTTTAGCTTTGGTTGGACGCCTTGTATTGGTCCAGTGTTGAGTTCTGTTTTAGCGCTTGCGGCTTCTGGAGGCAATGGTGCTTGGCAAGGAGCTATCTATACTCTTATCTACACTCTGGGGATGGCCATTCCTTTCTTGGTTTTGGCTCTAGCTTCAGGTGTAGTAATGCCTTATTTTAGTAAAATCAAGCGCCATATGATGCTACTGAAGAAAATTGGTGGTTTCCTCATTATTTTAATGGGAATTTTGTTACTATTAGGACAAGTAAATGTTCTAGCTGGAATTTTTGAATAAAGGAGAAAATGATGAAAAAAGTAATGTTTGCTGGCTTAAGTCTCTTGTCATTAGTTGTATTGATAGCCTGTGGTGAGGAAGAAACTAAAAAAACTCAAGCCCCACAACAGCCAAAACAAGAAACGCCTGTACAGCAAATTGCTGTTGGGAAAGATGCTCCAGACTTCACCTTGCAATCCATGGATGGTAAAGAAGTCAAGTTATCTGATTTTAAGGGTAAAAAGGTTTACTTGAAGTTTTGGGCTTCCTGGTGTGGTCCATGTAAGAAAAGTATGCCTGAGTTGATGGAATTAGCTGCAAAACCAGATCGCGATTTTGAAATTCTTAGTGTCATTGCACCAGGAATTCAAGGTGAAAAAACTGTTGATCAATTCCCACAATGGTTCCAAGAACAAGGATATAAGGATATTCCCGTTCTTTATGATACTAAAGCAACAACCTTCCAAGCTTATCAAATTCGAAGCATTCCTACAGAATACCTAATTGATAGTCAAGGAAAGATTGGAAAGATTCAATTTGGTGCTATCAGTAATGCGGATGCAGAAGCAGCATTTAAAGAAATGAACTAGAATCGATAAAAATCTGATTACAAGATGTAGTCAGATTTTTTTAGAAAAATATTTTATAAATAGTCACAAATCTCCTATATTTATGGTAAAATAGAATCATCATTTTATTTGGAGAAGAAATATGAATATATTTAGAACAAAGAATGTAAGTTTGGATAAAACGGAGATGCACAGGCATTTGAAGTTATGGGATTTGATTTTGCTGGGTATCGGAGCCATGGTAGGGACAGGCATCTTTACAATTACAGGTACTGCAGCTGCCACACTTGCTGGTCCAGCCCTAGTGATTTCAATCGTCATTTCTGCCTTGTGTGTGGGATTATCAGCCCTCTTTTTTGCAGAATTTGCTTCACGAGTACCTGCTACAGGTGGTGCCTACAGTTATCTCTATGCTATTTTAGGAGAATTCCCAGCCTGGTTGGCTGGTTGGTTAACCATGATGGAGTTCATGACAGCCATATCAGGCGTAGCTTCGGGTTGGGCAGCTTATTTTAAAGGCTTGCTCTCTCAATACGGGATAGCCCTTCCTCAGCCTTTAAATGGTACCTTTAATCCTCAAGCAGGGACATTTGTTGATTTATTGCCTATTCTTGTCTTGGTATTGGTGACCTCGCTTGTTTTACTCAATGCTAAAGCAGCCTTACGCTTTAATTCTATTCTAGTTATTTTGAAATTCTCGGCTTTAGCTCTCTTTGTTTTAGTAGGAATTTGGCATATCAAACTTGATAATTGGAGTAATTTTGCTCCTTATGGTTTTGGACAAATCTATGGTGCTAGTACTGGTATTATGGCTGGTGCCTCCTTAATGTTCTTCGGTTTTTTGGGATTTGAATCCATCTCTATGGCTGTAGATGAGGTCAAGATTCCTCAAAAAAATATTCCTAGAGGGATTGTCTTATCGCTTTCTATCGTAACCATTCTCTATGCCTTGGTGACGCTTGTTTTGACTGGTGTGGTTCACTATAGTCATTTAAATGTCAATGATGCCGTTGCCTTTGCCCTTCGTAGCGTTGGGATCAGTTGGGCAGCCAACTATGTGTCATTAGTGGCTATCTTGACCTTGATTACAGTTTGTATCTCGATGACCTATGCCCTATCGCGTATGATTTACAGTTTAGCGCGCGATGGCTTAATGCCTGCCGCCTTTAAAGAACTAACCAAGACTAGCAAGGTACCAAAGAATGCTACTATTTTAACAGGTCTAGCTTCAGCAGTAGCAGCAGGAATGTTCCCTCTTGCTAGTATCGCAGCCTTCTTAAATATTTGTACCTTAGCCTACTTGATTATGCTAGCTTACGGCCTGATTCGCTTACGGAAAGAAAAAGGAATGCCCAAAGCAGGAGAATTTAAAACACCATTGGTACCCTTATTACCGATTTTATCAATCATCATTTGTCTATCCTTCATGTTGCAGTATAATATGGAAACTTGGATTGCTTTCCTAGTTGCTTTGTTGATAGGAAGTATTATTTACTTCACTTATGGTTATAAGCATTCTACCATAGAAGAATAATACTCTTCGAAAATCTCTTCAAACCACGTCAGCTTCGCCTTGCCGTATGTATGGTTACTGACTTCGTCAGTTTCATCTACAACCTCAAAAACATGTTTTGAGCTGACTTCGTCAGTTCTATCTGCAACCTCAAAGTCGTGCTTTGAGCAGCCTGCGGCTAGCTTCCTAATTTGCTCTTTGATTTTCATTGAGTATATAAAGTGAGAATCTGTTGAGTTGTTGAAACTCAGCAGATTTTTATATGTGAAAGAAATTTCAAATTTTTTCTAAAAATATCTTGACAGATTAAGTTTTTAGGAGTAGAATGTTTACTAGTTAATTAAACAGTTAAGGAGTTGTTCATGAAGAAACAAAATTTATTTTTAGTCTTGTTAAGTGTCTTTCTTTTATTGCTAGGAGCCTGTAGTCAAAAGGAAAGCCAGACAGGAAAGGGGATGAAAATTGTGACCAGTTTTTATCCTATCTACGCTATGGTTAAGGAAGTATCTGGTGACTTGAATGATGTTCGGATGATTCAGTCAAGTAGTGGGATTCATTCTTTTGAACCTTCGGCAAATGACATCGCAGCCATCTATGATGCAGATGTCTTTGTTTACCATTCACATACGCTCGAATCTTGGGCAGGAAGTTTAGATCCCAATCTAAAAAAATCCAAAGTGAAGGTTTTAGAGGCTTCAGAGGGAATGACTTTAGACCGCGTCCCAGGGCTAGAAGATGTAGAAGCAGGGGATGGAGTTGATGAAAAAACGCTCTATGACCCTCACACTTGGCTAGATCCTGAAAAAGCTGGCGAAGAAGCTCAGATTATCGCTGATAAGCTTTCGGAGGCGGATAGTGAGCATAAAGAAACTTACCAAAAAAATGCGCAAGCCTTTATCAAAAAAGCTCAAGAATTGACTAAGAAATTCCAGCCTAAATTTGAAAAAGCGACTCAGAAAACATTTGTAACACAACATACAGCCTTTTCTTATTTAGCTAAGCGATTTGGACTCAATCAACTTGGTATTGCAGGTATCTCTCCGGAACAAGAACCAAGTCCAAGACAACTAACAGAAATTCAGGAATTTGTTAAAACCTATAAGGTTAAAACGATTTTTACAGAAAGTAACGCTTCTTCAAAAGTAGCTGAAACTCTTGTCAAATCAACAGGTGTAGGTCTTAAAACTCTGAATCCTTTAGAGGCAGACCCACAAAATGACAAGACCTATTTAGAAAATCTTGAAGAAAATATAAGTGTTCTAGCAGAAGAATTAAAGTGAGGAAAAAATGAAAATCAATAAAAAATATGTAGCAGGTTCAGTGGCAGTTCTTGCCCTAAGTGTTTGTTCCTATGAACTTGGTCGTTACCAAGCTGGTCAGGCTAAGAAAGAGTCTAATCGAGTTGCTTATATAGATGGTAATCAGGCTGGTCAAAAGGCAGAGAACTTAACACCAGATGAAGTCAGTAAGAGAGAGGGAATCAATGCTGAACAAATTGTTATCAAGATTACGGATCAAGGTTATGTGACTTCTCATGGAGACCATTATCATTACTATAATGGCAAGGTTCCTTATGATGCCATCATCAGTGAAGAGCTCCTCATGAAAGATTCGAATTATCAGTTGAAGGATTCAGACATTGTCAATGAAATCAAGGGTGGTTATGTCATTAAGGTAAACGGTAAATACTATGTTTACCTTAAAGATGCGGCCCATGCGGATAATATTCGGACAAAAGAAGAGATTAAACGTCAGAAGCAGGAACATAGTAGTAATCACGGTGGCGGTTCAAACAATCAGGCGGTAGTTGCAGCCAGAGCCCAAGGACGTTATACAACGGATGATGGTTATATCTTTAATGCCTCTGATATCATTGAAGATACAGGCGATGCCTATATTGTTCCTCATGGCAATCACTTCCACTATATTCCTAAGAGTGATTTGTCTGCCAGTGAATTAGCTGCTGCCCAAGCCTTCTTATCTGGAAAAGGCGGTCAATTAAGTACGGTTGAATATCGTTCTAGCAGGGGAGAAACAAGATCTAGTGTGAGAACGAGTCCATCTGAAACTCCTCAAAATCTTACAACAACTCCTGAGAGTCAAAATGAGGATTTAGCTAGTCTCCTTCAAGAATTGTACGCTTTGCCACTTAGCCAACGTCATGTGGAGTCTGATGGATTAGTATTTGACCCAGCACAGATTACAAAACGTACTGCAAATGGTGTGGCAGTACCTCACGGAGATCATTTCCATTTCATTCCTTATTCGCAAATGTCTGCCTTGGAAGAAAAATTGGCTCGAAATCTACCAATTGGAGGTCAGCCAGTTCAAAAGCATTCTGATAATACGAAACCAAGCAGTCCTGCGAAACCAAGTTCAGCCATTAAAGCAAACTTTAATCTCAATACGCAGGCACCGAATAGAGCAACTGGAGGAGCCTATACAACGGATGATGGGTATGTCTTTAGTCCAACAGATGTGATTGAAGATACAGGTGACGCTTTTGTTGTACCGCATGGAAATCATTTTCACTATATTCCTAAGAGTGATTTGTCTGCAGGAGAATTGGCTGCAGCCCAAGCCTATTGGAATGGGAAGCAGGGATCTCGTCCTTCTTCAAGTTCTAGTCATAATGCAAATCCAGCTCAACCAAGATTGTCAGAGAACCACAATCTGACTGTCACTCCAACTTATCATCAAAATCAAGGGGAAAACATTCCAAGCCTTTTACGTGAATTGTATGCTAAACCCTTATCAGAACGCCATGTAGAATCTGATGGCCTAGTATTTGATCCGGCACAAATAACATATCGTACAGCCAATGGTGTTGCTGTACCGCACGGAGACCATTATCACTTTATTCCTTATTCACAACTGTCACCTTTGGAAGAAAAATTGGCTCGTATGATTGCTGTTAAGGGACAAAATGGTGCAGTCTTGCCAGGAATGCATTATTTGAAACCAGCACCAAAACCGCAAGTTCAACCATCAACTGAGAAAAAACAAACTGATTTTGCAGTAGAACAGGTTGTTAGAAAAGTTGGAGAAGGCTATGTTGTGGAAATTGCTGGTGTCAGTCACTATGTTTTTGCTAAAGACTTGGCTAAGGATAAGATTGATGCTATTGAAAATCTCTTGTCTAAGAAAACTCAAGAGACACATGCTCTAGTTGCTAAAAAAGAAAATGTCGCTCCTCGTGACCAAGAATTTTATGATAAAGCTTACAATCTGTTAACCCAGGCTCATAAAGTCTTGTCTGAAAATAAAGGTCGTACTTCTGATTTCCAAGCTTTAGACAAATTAGCAGAACGCTTGAATAATGAATCTTCTAATAAAGTAAAATTGGTAGATGATTTATTGGCATTCCTAGCACCAATTACCCACCCAGAACGCCTTGGCAAACCAAATTCGCAAATTACCTACACTGATGATGAGATTCAAGTAGCCAAGTTGGCAGGCAAGTACACAACAGAAGACGGTTATATCTTTGATCCTCGTGATATAACCAGTGATGAGGGGGATGCCTATGTAACTCCACATATGACCCATAGCCACTGGATTAAAAAAGATAGTTTGTCTGAAGCTGAGAGAGCGGCAGCCCAGGCTTATGCTAAAGAGAAAGGTTTGACCCCTCCTTCGACAGACCATCAGGATTCAGGAAATACTGAGGCAAAAGGAGCAGAAGCTATCTACAACCGCGTGAAAGCAGCTAAGAAGGTGCCACTTGATCGTATGCCTTACAATCTTCAATATACTGTAGAAGTCAAAAACGGTAGTTTAATCATACCTCATTATGACCATTACCATAACATCAAATTTGAGTGGTTTGACGAAGGCCTTTATGAGGCACCTAAGGGGTATACTCTTGAGGATCTTTTGGCGACTGTCAAGTACTATGTCGAACATCCAAACGAACGTCCGCATTCAGATAATGGTTTTGGTAACGCTAGCGACCATGTTCGTAAAAATAAGGCAGACCAAGACAGTAAACCTGATGAAGATAAGGAACATGATGAAGTAAGTGAGCCAACTCACCCTGAATCTGATGAAAAAGAGAATCACGCTGGTTTAAATCCTTCAGCAGATAATCTTTATAAACCAAGCACTGATACGGAAGAGACAGAGGAAGAAGCTGAAGATACTACAGATGAGGCTGAAATTCCTCAAGTAGAGCATTCTGTTATTAACGCTAAGATAGCAGAGGCGGAGGACTTGCTAGAAAAAGTAACAGATTCTAGTATTAGACAAAATGCTATGGAGACATTGACTGGTCTAAAAAGTAGTCTTCTTCTCGGAACGAAAGATAATAACACTATTTCAGCAGAAGTAGATAGTCTCTTGGCTTTGTTAAAAGAGAGTCAACCGACTCCTATACAGTAGTAAAAAGAATGAAGCATATTTTATGGAGAAGTAACCTTTCGTGTTGCTTCTCTTTTTTAGAAGAAAGTAACAGAAACTTGACAGAAGTATAATAGATTGAATCTAGAATAGTACACCTTGACTTCTAAAATATTGTTAGAAATTGATTTGACTGTCCTGATCAATTTGTCCTATTCTTATTTCATTTCTCTATAATTTTAAATAGTAAACTATTTATTGGTTAATTAAATGGTTAAATAAGCGGTTTAGAAAAATTGTTTAACCGAGAAAAAAGAAGTTAAGAAAAAGTTTCATCATTTATTGAAATGAGGGATTTATGAAATTCAGTAAAAAATATATAGCAGCTGGATCAGCTGTTATCGTATCCTTGAGTCTATGTGCCTATGCACAAAACCAGCATCGTTCGCAGGAAAATAAGGACAATAAGCGTGTCTCTTATGTGGATGGCAGCCAGTCAAGTCAGAAAACTGAAAATCTGACACCAGATCAGGTTAGCCAAAAAGAAGGAATTCAGGCTGAGCAAATTGTCATCAAAATTACAGATCAGGGCTATGTGACGTCACACGGTGACCACTATCATTACTATAATGGGAAAGTTCCTTATGATGCCCTCTTTAGTGAAGAACTCTTGATGAAGGATCCAAACTACCAACTTAAAGACGCTGATATTGTCAATGAAGTCAAGGGTGGTTATATCATCAAGGTCGATGGAAAATATTATGTCTACCTGAAAGATGCAGCTCATGCTGATAATGTTCGAACTAAAGATGAAATCAATCGTCAAAAACAAGAACATGTCAAAGATAATGAGAAGGTCAGCTCTGATATTGCTGTAGCAAGGTCTCAGGGACGTTATACGACAGATGATGGTTATGTCTTTAATCCAGCTGATATTATCGAAGATACGGGTGATGCCTATATCGTTCCTCACGGAGGTCACTATCACTATATTCCAAAAAGTGATTTGTCTGCTAGTGAGTTAGCAGCAGCAAAAGCTCATTTAGCTGGCAAAAATACGCAACCAAGTCAGCTAAGCTATTCTTCAACAGCTAGTGATAATACTAATCAAGCTATAGAGAAAGAATCAACTAGCAAGCCAGAAAGCAAAGCTGAAAATCTCCAAAGTCTATTGAAAGAACTCTACGATTCACCTAGTGACCAACGTTACAGTGAATCAGACGGTCTGGTTTTTGACCCTGCTAAGATTATCAGTCGTACGCCAAATGGAGTTGCGATTCCGCATGGCGACCATTATCACTTTATTCCTTACAGCAAACTCTCTCCTTTAGAAGAAAAGATTGCTAGAATGGTGCCTATCGGTGGAACTGGTTCTACGGTCTCTACAAATGAAAAACCTCATGAAGCAGCGTCTAGTCTAGGAAGTCTTTCAAGTAGTCCATCTACTTTGAATCATGCCTCATTACTTACAAATAAGCCTATCTCTTCAACATCTGATGGTTATATCTTTAATCCTAAAGATATTGTCGAGGAAACAGCAACAGCTTATATTGTAAGACATGGTGATCATTTCCATTACATTCCAAAATCGACCGTAATTGGGCAACCGACTCTTCCAAACAATGGTCTAGTAGCACCTTCGCCGTCTCTTGCAGCCAATCCTAGTGTTTCACATGAGGAACATGAAGAAGGTGGACACGGCTTTGATGCCAATCGTATTATCGCTGAAGATGAATCAGGTTTTGTCATGAGTCATGGAGACCACAATCACTACATCAAGGTTCAAACTAAGGGCTATGAAGTAGCCTTGAAAAACAAAATTCCAGCCCTGCAATCCAACTATCAACCTGGAACTTTTGATGAGAAGGCAGTCTTGGCAAAAGTAGATCAACTTCTAGCTGATAGCAGAAGCATCTACAAAGACAGATTGAGTTAGCTTTAGGTCAGTTTACTGAAAGTTTGAAAAAAATAAAAGTTAGTTGATTGATTACTTCTCTAAATTTTGGGCACACTAAAAAGAGGTCTTGACACCTAAACTTTAAAATTAAAGCATATTGAATCCGTGCTGCTGTGCGAAGCGAATAGCGTCTTGGACGAACATTGTCTTATCTGGATTTCTTATTTCTGTAAGGCCTTGTAATCTTGGATTATAACTCTCCTGTTTTAGGAGTACATGGTAGATAGCAACCAATAATCTGCGACAGATAGCAAGGAAGAAGTAGAAAGTCTTTTGAACAAGGCAAATCAACTCTTGGAACAAATCCATGAAGAAGGAATCAGACAATCCTTGGCAGAAGAAGTAGAAAATCTAAAAGCTGCCACAAACAAGGCTGATGCAGACTTGGATGAAGTAAACAGTCAGGTAAAAGATGTTTTGACTCGTATCGCTAGCGCCCTTCAACAAGAAAAGGAAAATGCTGAGCAAGATTCTCAGACACTTGTACTCTATCAAAAACTCTACGATATTCTCATGTCGCTTCACTCTTATTTAGAAAGTAATAATGGATCTGATGCGGACTTTGATAAGGTGGATGCATTATTAGATCAACTTTCTGCTAATAGTAAAGACAAAACAGCTTTACTTGAATCGACAAAAGCTATTCTAGTTTTGAATCATCAAATCCAGTCAAAAGCTAGCGCAAGTGAAGAAACAAGTCCAGCAAGAAATGCTGAAGCAAATGGTGATAACACCAGTGCTGAGAACCAACCAAACGCAACTGCAGATCTAACATTGAAACTGCTAGCGACGAAAACAAACCAAGCAATACAAGAGATTCTAAACCTGCTGAATCAACTTCAGAAAATAAAACAACAGAATCTTCTACAACTACTGGAAATCAAGAAAAACCAGTAGAATAAAAAGAAAGGCGAAGTAGCTGAGCCACCTCGTCTTTTTAGCCTTTATAAGCTACGATGCCAATGATGGTATCAACTGCACGTTCCATAGTCTGAAGGCTAACGTATTCAAAACGTCCGTGCATATTTTCGCCACCTGCAAAGATATTCGGAGTTGGGATTCCCATAAAGGAAATCTTAGAGCCGTCTGTTCCACCCCGGATTGGTTCGATAATAGGCGTGATACCTAGATCTTCCATAACGGCTTTAGCAACGGTAATTGGAGTCATATCTTTTTCAATGACTTCTTTCATATTGTAGTACTGGTCTGTCAAGTTGAGAGTGACACGGTTGCTCCCAAGTTCTTCATTCATCTTATCAGCGATAGATTGCATGGATGCTTTACGCGCTTCAAAGGCATCTTTTTCAAAATCACGAATGATGTAGCTTGCACGCGCCTCCTCAACACTACCTGTCACATCCATTAGATGGTAAAAACCTTGGTAACCTTCAGTTAACTCAGGTCGGTCATTTTCTGGAAGTTGATTATGAAAATCAATTGCTAGCTGAAGGGCATTGACCATCTGCCCTTTGGCAGTACCAGGGTGGACATTACGGCCTTGGAAATGCAATTCAGCACCAGCGGCTGAGAAAGTCTCGTACTGAAGTTCACCTAGTGGACCACCATCAACAGTGTAGGCAAAATCCACATCAAAATCTTCTGCATCAAATTTATTGGCACCAACACCGATTTCTTCATCTGGACCAAAACCAACACGAATCTCACAGTGCTTAATTTCAGGATGAGCAGTTAGATATTCAATGGCTGTCATAATTTCAGCAATTCCTGACTTGTCATCAGCACCTAGCAAGGTTGTTCCATCTGTTGTGATGAGCGTTTGTCCTGGATATTTTTCAAGACTCTTGAAGTCAGCTGGATCGAGTTTGAAACCAGAATTCCCTAGTTCAATCACACCACCATCGTAGTTTTCAATTACCTGTGGATTGACTCCTTCAGCATTAAAATCAGCAGTATCCATGTGCGATATAAAACCAATCTTACGTGTTAAAGACGGATCGTTGGCTGGCAAGGTTCCAATAGCAAAACCATTCGGTAGATAGTAAACATTTTGCAGTCCAACACGTTTCATTTCAGGAATTAGGACATTTGTTGCGAAGTCAACCTGACTCTGTGTACTTGGAGTAGTAGTAGAGTGTTCATCAGAGCGCGTGTTGACCTTAACGTAGGTCAAGAAGCGGTCCAAGAGATTTGGATAAGTCATAAAAAACTCCTTTTGAATTCATTTTTTCCATTGTATCATAGAAAGAAGAGAAAAACAAAAGACAGAAGTTAGGGCAATCTGCTATGTTAGCGTTTACTTATCAGTGGATTCATGATAAAATAAACTTGATAAAAATATCACAAGGAAGCGATATATGAAAAAAGCAATTTTAATGATGACCTTTGGTTCACCAGAAGAGATTACCTTTGAAGGTGTGGCTGATTTTTTCACAAATATTCGTCGTGGAGTGAGACCTCAAGACCATGAAATTCAAACACTCTATGATAATTATGTACGAATTGGGGGCACACCTCTGCAAAGAATTACCCGTCAAGAGGTTGCCTTGGTAGAAGCTAGGCTAGGAAATGAATATAGTGTCTATTTTGCCAATAAGTTTTCCAGCCCTTTTATTCCAGATGCGATTGGTCAGATGGAAGCAGACGGCATTGAACAGTGTATTTGTTTGATTTTGGAGCCTCATTATTCTTTCTACTCTGTCATGGGCTATGAAAAATTTTTAGAAAGCAAACAAATTCAATTTTTGGTCATTAAGGACTGGTATCAGGAAGAAGAGCTCTTAAACTATTGGGCAGATGAAATTGCTAAGATTTTAAAAGAAGAAGTAAAGCAGGATAGCTTTAAAGTCATCTTTTCAGCCCACAGTGTGCCCATTTTTGCCTTGGATTTTGGTGACCCATATATTGACCAAATTTTCGAAAATAGCAAGTTAGTCGCTGAAAAACTAGGCTTGAGTTCTGAACAATATACCAATACTTGGCAGAGTGAGAGTGATATTGGGATTCCATGGATTAAGCCAGATGTTTTGGAGTATCTCAGAGAACAGACAGAACATCCAGACCATTATATTTTTGTTCCTATCAGCTTCATTAGCGAGCATATTGAGGTCTTGTTTGATAATGATGTGGAATGTTATGACTTGTGTCAAGAATTGGGTGTGAACTACCATCGTCCACCAATGCCAAATACGGATTCTCGTTTAATTGATGCCTTGGTCAATACAGTCAGAGCCAATGAACATCAAGAGTTTAAGGAATTTCTCCTGGAAGAAGAAACCTTTGATGAATTAGTTCCTTCAGACGAGACGAAAAACATTTTGGCTGAATCTCAAGATTTACAAATGCCAGAATTTGTGAAAAAACTGATTGAGAAAAAAGGGCGGGAGAATGTTAAGATGCCTTATTTGATCAAAAAAATGCTTGAGAAAGCAGGCAAGTTACCCAAAGAGTAAAGAAAAAAGGATTTAGCTTTCTTTGCGCTAGATCCTTTTAAACGATTATTTTTTCTCAAGAAGAGCTTTGATTTCTTGAAGGACTTCCAATTCGGTTGGTTTTTTTTCGTCAGTTTTTTCTTCCTTTATGCCAGTCAGTTTCTGTGCTTTTTCAATACCCTTGATAATAAAGAAGAGGGCGGTACCCACAAAGATAAAATTGATAATAGCACTTAAAAAGTTACCATAGCCGACTCCATGCCAAGAAAGTTGAGCGATACGTTCGACTTTAGCAGCTTTCAAAGCGGGATTTAAAATAAGAGGAGTGATAATGTCGTTTACAAGTGAAGTAACGATAGCACCAAAAGAAGAGGCAATGACAACACCGACAGCAAGGTCAATCACATTTCCTCGAAGCAAGAATGATTTTAGATTTTTTAACATACTGTTTTCCTTTCAACGTTTCGTGTTTCATTGTATCCTAAATCATTATAGAAGGCAATTAAAAGGCTCATAAATGGAGCATTATTTTCTAAAAATATAGACCTTGCTCAAGATATAATTGATGATAATAATGAGTATTTGTGCAATTATTGTTTCAATAGCATTTATCTTATCAATGTTTTCATTTACGAATTGACCTATGATGTGAGGAAATTGGGTTACAAAGAGAAAAGTTAAAAACAAGTCTAACAGAAAAGTAGAAAGGCGAGCAAGAGAAAATTTCACTAAACGGATAAGTCGATTCTTCCTTGCTTGCTTAAATACAATCGTATCATTTGTGATAAAGGCAAATAGGATACCAATAATATTTGCTAGGGCAGTAGCAAGGAGTTCCTGATGACTTAGTTGATAAATGACTAGTCGTGAGAGAATCGAAACTAGAGTTGTTGCAAGGCCAAAAAAGAGATAGGCTAAGATTTCATTGTTAAAAAATTTTTGAATAGGTTTTTTCATGCTTTAAGTATAGCATAAAGCAGGCTATTGTGCTATACTAGTAAGGTTGAATAAAGCAACCCTTGGTGCTTAGCTTCTTTCACCAAGCATATTACACGCGGATAACCGCCAAAGGAGAAAAAATGAAAAAATTAACTATTCGTGATGTTGCAGATATTGCAATCGTTGCTGCTATTTATGTCGTTTTGACTGTCACACCGCCCCTAAATGCCATCAGCTATGGTGCTTATCAGTTTCGTATTTCAGAAATGATGAACTTTATGGCTTTTTACAATCCCAAGTACATCATCGGAGTTACTATCGGTTGTATGATTGCTAATTTCTTTAGCTTCGGACTACTAGATGTCTTTGTTGGTGGCGGATCAACCTTGGTATTCCTCAGTTTAGGTGTTTGGCTTTTTGCAAAATATAGCAAGGATTACCTCTTTAACGGATTGATTCGAAAAGATCATTTCTTCTTTTCAATCCTCTTTTCAATTTCCATGTTTACCATCGCTGCAGAGTTAAATATTGTAGCAGAATTACCATTTTTCCTTACTTGGTTTACAACAGGAATCGGTGAATTTGCCTCATTGATTATTGGAGCGATTATCATTGGTAAAATTGGTCGTCGAATCGATTTAAGCAAATAGAAGAAGACAAGCTAGGTAGCCTTTACCTGGCTTTTTCTTATAGAAAATTTCTAAGGAAACTTGACAAGCTTTTCTGATTATAGTATACTTTTCAAGTAAGCTGATTTAGCTCAGTTGGCAGAGCGCATCCATGGTAAGGATGAGGTCGCCGGTTCAATCCCGGCAATTAGCATGATATGTATAGGGAAACTCTTGAATACGAGAGTTTTTTGTTATA
Organism: Streptococcus sp. 10824; assembly: GCF_013276595.1. Taxonomy (NCBI): domain Bacteria; kingdom Bacillati; phylum Bacillota; class Bacilli; order Lactobacillales; family Streptococcaceae; genus Streptococcus; species Streptococcus sp. 10824. Next base: position 18,621 of record NZ_VMLH01000057.1, on the reverse strand, counting down.
CTCGATCGAAAAAATTTCTTATTGACAAAATCAAGTATCTCTAGTAATATAGAATATGCGATGAGTCGATAGGTAGTCTTCGGACTACTATTGAGCATAAGGAGGTCATAACGCAGGAGCGGACCTTGATGAGTTGTGTGAACCTGCTTATCACATGAAGATGCCTCTTAGTCCTTGGTCTAGCGACTGGGGATTTTTATTTTTCAAAAAATGATAAAAAAGCTTTGCAATTCATGGAAAAAGTAGTATAATACTTCTATTATAGAAATTTTTAGAAAATTCCGAAAGAGGTTATTTATGGGATATACAGTTGCTGTAGTCGGCGCGACAGGTGCTGTCGGTGCTCAGATGATAAAAATGTTGGAAGAATCAACACTTCCAATCGATAAAATTCGTTTACTTGCTTCTGCACGTTCAGCAGGCAAGACTTTGAAATTTAAAGACCAAGATATTACGATTGAAGAAACGACTGAGACAGCTTTTGAGGGAGTTGATATTGCTCTCTTTTCAGCAGGTGGTTCGACATCAGCTAAGTATGCACCATACGCAGTTAAAGCTGGAGCGGTAGTAGTAGATAATACATCTTACTTCCGTCAAAATCCAGACGTTCCTTTGGTTGTTCCAGAGGTCAATGCTCACGCACTTGATGCCCACAATGGGATCATTGCCTGCCCTAACTGTTCAACAATTCAAATGATGGTGGCTCTTGAGCCAGTTCGCCAAAAATGGGGCTTGGACCGTATCATTGTTTCAACTTACCAAGCCGTTTCAGGTGCTGGTATGGGAGCAATTCTTGAGACACAACGTGAACTTCGTGAAGTCTTGAATGATGGTGTAACCCCACGTGATTTGCATGCCGAAATCTTGCCTTCAGGTGGTGACAAGAAACATTATCCTATCGCCTTTAATGCTCTTCCACAAATTGATGTCTTCACTGACAATGATTACACTTATGAAGAGATGAAGATGACTAAGGAAACTAAGAAAATCATGGAAGATGATAGTATTGCCGTTTCAGCAACATGTGTTCGTATTCCAGTCTTATCAGCTCACTCTGAGTCTGTTTATATCGAAACAAAAGAAGTGGCTCCAATCGAAGAAGTCAAAGCAGCTATCGCAGCCTTCCCGGGTGCTGTTCTTGAAGATGATGTAGCTCATCAAATTTATCCTCAAGCTATCAATGCAGTTGGTTCGCGTGATACCTTTGTTGGTCGTATCCGTAAAGACTTGGATGCTGAAAAAGGAATCCACATGTGGGTTGTTTCAGACAACCTGCTCAAAGGTGCTGCTTGGAACTCAGTTCAGATTGCTGAAACTCTTCATGAACGTGGCTTGGTTCGTCCAACAGCTGAATTGAAATTTGAATTAAAATAGTCATATTGTTTAGGAGTTCAGATGAACTCCTTCTTTGAAATAGAGAGGTGTTTTCATGTCTTATCAAGATTTAAAAGAGTGTAAAATCATCACAGCCTTTATTACCCCCTTCCATCAGGATGGTTCCATCAACTTTGATGCTATTCCAGCCTTGATTGAGCATTTGTTGGCTCATCATACGGATGGAATTCTTCTCGCAGGGACCACTGCTGAGAGTCCAACCTTGACTCACGATGAAGAGTTGGAGTTGTTTGCGGCTGTACAAAAGATTGTCAATGGACGCGTTCCTTTGATTGCGGGTGTTGGTACCAATGATACGCGTGACTCTATCGAGTTTGTCAAAGAAGTCGCGGAATTCGGCGGTTTTGCTGCTGGGCTTGCTATTGTTCCTTACTACAATAAACCTTCTCAAGAAGGGATGTATCAGCACTTTAAGGCTATTGCAGATGCTTCTGACCTACCAATTATTATCTATAACATTCCAGGGCGTGTAGTTGTCGAATTGACTCCAGAAACCATGCTTCGCTTAGCTGACCATCCAAATATTATTGGTGTCAAAGAATGTACCAGCTTGGCCAATATGGCTTACTTGATTGAGCACAAGCCAGAAGAGTTCTTGATTTATACAGGTGAGGATGGAGATGCTTTCCATGCCATGAACCTTGGTGCGGATGGGGTTATTTCTGTTGCCTCTCATACAAATGGGGATGAAATGCACGAGATGTTTACTGCCATTGCAGAAAGCGATATGAAGAAAGCTGCAGCTATTCAACGTAAATTCATTCCTAAGGTCAATGCCCTCTTCTCTTATCCAAGTCCTGCTCCTGTTAAGGCAGTTCTGAACTATATGGGATTTGAAGCTGGTCCAACTCGTCTACCTCTTGTTCCAGCACCAGAAGAAGATGCCAAACGCATTATCAAGGTTGTTGTAGATGGTGACTACGAAGCGACTAAGGCAACTGTAACAGGGGTTTTAAGACCAGATTACTAATAAGACAATAAAATCCATGACCGCAAGAAGGATCATGGATTTTTCTTATTTTCCTAAACAGAATTGGCTAAAGAGTTGGGTGATGAGTTCATCAGGAGCCGCATCTCCAGTGATTTCTCCGAGGATTTCCCAAGTACGAGTCAAATCAACTTGAAGCAAGTCAACTGGCATACCTAGTTCAAGACCTTGGTTAACAGCTTGTAGGCTTTCAACTGCTTTTTCAATCAGGGAAATGTGACGAGCATTTGATAGGTAGGTTGCGTCTTGCTCAACCAAACCAGCATTTTCAAAGAAGAGGTTGTTAATTCTCTCTTCAATCTTATTGATATTTTGATTTTTAAGGACTGAAATGCGAATGACATCTTCTGGAAGTTCAGAGGTTTCAATAACTTCTGGCAGGTCAGTTTTGTTAAGAAGAATAATGCGATTAGTCTCCTGACTGATTTCTAGGAGTTGGCGGTCTTGGGCGGTTAGTGGTTCACTGGCATTTAGCACCAGTAGAACCAAGTCGGCTTCCTTGAGGGCTTTTTTCGAACGCTCAACTCCAATTTGTTCCACGATGTCATCCGTTTCACGGATACCGGCTGTATCAATCAATTTGAGAGGGACACCGTTGATGTTGACGTATTCTTCAATGACATCTCGAGTAGTACCAGCAATATCTGTAACGATAGCCTTGTCCTCACGCAAGAGGTTGTTGAGAAGGCTAGATTTCCCAACGTTTGGGCGTCCGATGATGGCAGTGGAAATTCCTTCACGAAGGATTTTACCGCGACGAGCTGTTCTAAGAAGATTGGTTAGCAATTGCTCAAACTCCATAGTCTTCTCACGGACAACAGCAGTAGTGGCTTCCTCAACATCGTCATACTCAGGATAGTCAATATTAACCTCGACTTGGGCAAGTGTATTGAGGATTTCTTGACGGGTATTATTGATAAGATCAGAAAGGGAACCATCAAGTTGTTTGACCGCAATGTTCATGGCCTTGTCTGTTTTAGCACGGATGATGTCCATAACGGCTTCAGCCTGAGTCAAGTCAACACGTCCATTTAGGAAGGCACGTTTAGTAAATTCACCAGGTTCAGCCAATCGAGCTCCCTCACGGATAGCTAGTTGGAGAATCTCATTGGTTACCGCAATTCCACCGTGGGTGTTAATCTCGATAATATCCTCACGAGTGAAGGTCTTTGGAGACTTCATAGCTCCAACCATAACCTCGTCCATGACTTTTCCTGTCTGAGGGTCAACGATGTGACCGTAGTTGAGAGTGTGGCTGGCAACCTTGTTCAAGTCTTTTCCTTTAAAAATCTTTTGCGCAATAGCAAAACTGTCTGTTCCGCTCAGACGGACAATACCAATAGCCCCTTCACCTAGGGGAGTAGAGATAGCAGCGATGGTATCAAATTCACGTGTAATCATAATGTTTCCTTTAATAAATGGCTCTTTTCTTGGAAATTTTTCCAAGTCTCTTTTCAAATTGTAACAAATTTAGGATATTTCTTCAATGAATGTTACTTGGAGATTGAAAAAGCCTAAGCAATTCTGCTTAAGCTAGCTTATTTGGTGCGCATTTCCCCTTGTGGGAAATAAGTTCCTTCTGGCATGTCGTTGATGATGACATGGACAGCAGATTGAGGGGCTCCAGTGTTGCGAACAACAGCTTCTGTTACTTCCTTAGCAAGAGCCTTCTTTTGTTCGAGCGTGCGTCCTTCAAATAAATCGATGCGTACAAATGGCATAATAGCTTCCTCCACTAGTTTTGATTTCTTCTATTTTACCACATTTTGCCGTTTAAAGCTTAAGAAAATTATGATATACTAGAATGTAGCAAAAATTTAGAAATGGACGTGAAGCAAGAAACATGGCACAGTTGTATTATCGTTATGGGACCATGAACTCTGGTAAGACGATTGAGATTCTCAAGGTGGCCTATAACTATGAGGAGCAAGGAAAAGGTGTTGTGATTATGACCTCGGCTCTGGATACGCGTGACGGTGTTGGCTATGTGTCGAGTCGTATTGGTATGAAACGCCCTGCCATTGCGATTGAGGAAACGACGGATATCTTCGGCTATATCCGAGATTTACCAGAAAAACCTTACTGTGTGTTGGTCGATGAAGCCCAGTTTCTCAAGCGTCACCATGTTTACGATCTAGCTCGTGTTGTTGATGAGTTAGATATACCTGTCATGACTTTTGGTTTGAAAAATGACTTTCGCAATGAACTGTTCGAAGGTTCCAAATATCTCTTGCTTTTAGCAGACAAGATTGACGAAATCAAGACCATCTGTCAGTATTGTAAGAAAAAGGCAACTATGGTTTTGCGTACACAGGATGGACTGCCAGTCTATGATGGTGAGCAGATTCAAATCGGTGGCAATGAAACCTATATCTCGGTTTGCCGTAAACATTATTTTGCGCCAATGATAACCTCTAACAAGGAGCAAAACTATGACAATTGAACTAAGAGATGTTACAATGGAAAATTATTTTGATGTTTTGAATTTGGATGTCAAGGAATATCAAAAACAATTCATTGCAACCAACGCAATTAGTTTAGCTGAAGCATACGTCTACACTAAAAATGGAGATTTTGTAGCTCCATTGGTAGTTTATGATAATGATGCAATTATAGGTTTTGTGATGATAGCTTATGATAAAAAGATCGGAATTAGTAGTGGAAATTATTTACTATTTCGTTTTATGATTGATAAGAATTTTCAAAATCAAGGATATTTTAAACCAATTATGGATAAAGTACTAGACTATGTTCGGACAGTGCCAGCAGATTTAAGCAATAAACTTTGGTTGTCTTATGAACCAGAAAATGAACATGCAAGATATTGTTACCTCAGTTATGGATTTAAAGAAACTGGGGAAATATCCGAGAACGAAGTAGTAGCAATCTATGATTTAACAATTGAGAAATAAGGAGAAAAAATGAACATCTATGATCAACTACAAGCTGTAGAAGACCGTTATGAAGAATTAGGAGAATTGCTGAGTGACCCGGATGTGGTCTCTGACACCAAACGTTTTATGGATCTTTCAAAAGAAGAGGCTTCAACTCGTGATACAGTAACAGCCTACCGTGAGTACAAACAAGTCCTTCAAAACATCGTTGACGCTGAAGAGATGATTAAGGAATCAAGCGGAGATGCGGACTTGGAAGAAATGGCCAAGCAAGAGCTCAAAGATGCCAAGGCTGAAAAAGAAGAATACGAAGAAAAACTCAAAATTTTACTCCTTCCAAAGGATCCAAACGATGACAAGAATATCATCCTTGAAATCCGAGGAGCCGCTGGTGGAGACGAAGCTGCACTTTTCGCTGGAGACCTTCTAACTATGTATCAAAAGTATGCGGAAGCCCAAGGCTGGCGCTTTGAAGTCATGGAGGCCTCTATGAATGGTGTCGGTGGTTTCAAAGAAGTCGTTGCCATGGTTTCAGGTCAATCTGTTTACTCTAAGCTTAAGTACGAATCAGGTGCCCACCGTGTGCAACGTGTTCCTGTGACAGAAAGCCAAGGCCGTGTTCATACTTCGACAGCGACAGTACTTGTCATGCCTGAAGTAGAAGAAGTTGAATACGATATTGATCCAAAAGACCTTCGTGTTGACATCTACCATGCATCAGGTGCTGGTGGACAGAACGTCAATAAGGTTGCGACTGCCGTTCGTATCGTTCACTTGCCAACAAATATCAAGGTTGAGATGCAGGAAGAACGTACCCAGCAGAAGAACCGTGAGAAGGCCATGAAAATCATCCGTGCGCGTGTTGCTGACCACTTTGCACAAATTGCTCAGGATGAACAAGACGCTGAGCGTAAATCAACAATTGGTACTGGTGACCGCTCAGAACGTATTCGTACTTATAACTTCCCACAAAACCGTGTGACTGACCACCGTATTGGTTTGACCCTCCAAAAACTAGATACCATTTTGTCTGGTAAATTGGATGAAGTTGTGGATGCCTTGGTACTTTATGACCAAACGCAAAAATTAGAAGAATTAAACAAATAATGAAATTAGCTCAATTATTTTCAGATTTTGAAGAAGAGTTGATAAGACAAGGAGAGGAAGCTGAAAGCCTCTCTTTTGTCTATCGTAGCCTGAAAAATCTATCTTTTACGGGCTTTGTTTTTGCCCTCCAGCAGGAAGTGACGGAAGAGGAAGAAGTATTTGTAAAAGAAATTTTCCAACAGTTAGTAGCTCATAAACCAGCCCAGTATATCATCGGACAGGCAGATTTTTATGGAATGCAGCTAAAAGTTGATGAGCGTGTTTTGATTCCTCGTCCAGAGACTGAGGAGTTGGTGGAGCTTATCCTGGCTGAAAATTCTGAGACGAATCTTTCAGTTCTGGATATTGGAACAGGTAGTGGAGCTATTGCTCTCGCTCTAGCAAAAAACAGACCAGATTGGTCAGTGACAGCAGCAGATATTTCCCAAGATGCTTTAGATTTAGCTAACGAAAATGCTAAAAATCAAAATCTTCAAATATTTTTAAAAAAATCTGACTGTTTTACAGAAATTTCTGAAAAATATGATATAATTGTTTCCAATCCACCCTATATCTCTCGTGAAGATGAGTCAGAGGTCGGCTTGAATGTTTTGCATTCGGAGCCTCATCTAGCTCTCTTTGCAGATGAGGATGGCCTAGCTATTTACCGTAGAATTGCGGAAGATGCAAAAGACTATCTCAAAGATGGTGGTAAGATTTACCTTGAAATTGGATACAAGCAAGGTCAAAGTGTTCCTGATCTTTTTAGGAAACATCTTCCTGAAAAAAGAGTTCGAACACTTAAGGACCAATTTGGTCAAGATAGGATGGTCGTGGTTGATGATGGACAGGATTAAACAAGAGTTGGAAAAGGGCGGAGCTGTCGTTCTGCCTACGGAGACAGTTTACGGTCTCTTTGCCAAGGCTCTAGACGAAAAAGCAGTTGATCATGTATACCAGATTAAACGTCGACCTAGAGACAAGGCACTTAATCTCAATATCGCCTCTCTAGAGGACATCTTGTATTTTTCAAAGAATCAGCCAACTTATCTTCAAAAACTTGTAGAGACCTTTTTACCAGGTCCCTTGACCATTATACTCGAAGCCAATGACCGAGTTCCCTATTGGGTTAATTCTGGCCTTGAAACGGTGGGATTTCGGATGCCCAGTCACCCCATTACACTAGATTTGATTCGAGAGACAGGTCCCCTGATTGGACCGTCTGCCAATATCTCAGGTCAGGCAAGTGGAGTAACCTTTGAACAAATTCTGAAGGATTTTGACCAAGAGGTTCTGGGTCTGGAAGACGATGCTTTTCTAACTGGACAGGATTCAACTATTTTGGATTTGTCTGGAGACAAGGTAAAAATTTTACGCCAAGGGGCGATTAAGCGAGAAGATATTCTTGCTCGGTTGCCAGAGATTTCTTTTGAGGAGGAATGAGATGCTAAGAGATTTAAGAGAAACTGATGTGAAAGCCATTTGTGAAATTAACCAAGAGGCTTTGGGCTATTCTTTTAGTCTAGAGGACACGTCTAGTCAACTAGCTAGACTGTCTCATAATTCACATCATTTCTTACTTGCTTATGAGGATGAAGCTAGTCATGCCTTGCTTGGATATGTCCACGCTGAGGTCTATGAATCACTTTATTCTAAAGCAGGATTTAATATTTTAGCCTTAGCAGTTTCACCTCAAGCGCAAGGTCAAGGTATTGGTAAAAGTTTACTACAAGGGTTGGAACAAGAAGCAAAAAGACGTGGTTATGGGTTTATCCGCTTAAACTCTGCCGATCATCGTCTGGGTGCTCATGCATTTTATGAAAAAGTTGGTTATACTTGTGATAAAATGCAGAAACGGTTTATTCGCATCTTTTAGTTTGATTTTCTAATAAGAAAATTAAACTAATGGACTAGTCACACAATAAAAGGAGAAGACCTATGATTTTTGACAAAGATGATTTTAAAGCATACGATGCTGATCTCTGGAATGCTATTGCCAAAGAAGAAGAACGCCAACAAAACAACATTGAGTTGATTGCTTCGGAAAACGTAGTTTCCAAGGCTGTTATGGCAGCTCAAGGGTCTATCTTGACGAATAAATACGCCGAAGGTTACCCAGGACACCGTTATTATGGTGGAACGGATGTAGTAGATGTGGTAGAATCTCTAGCTATTGAACGTGCAAAAGAAATTTTCGGTGCTAAATTCGCCAATGTCCAACCTCACTCAGGAAGCCAAGCCAACTGTGCGGCTTACATGGCCTTGATTGAGCCAGGTGATACCGTTATGGGGATGGATTTAGCAGCAGGTGGACACTTGACCCACGGAGCTCCTGTTAGCTTCTCTGGTCAAACCTACAACTTTGTTTCTTATAGTGTAGATCCTGAAACGGAACTTTTGGACTTTGATGCCATCTTAAAACAAGCTCAAGAAGTCAAACCAAAACTGATTGTAGCAGGTGCTTCAGCCTATTCTCAAATTATTGACTTTTCAAAATTCCGTGAAATTGCAGATGCCGTTGGTGCTAAGCTCATGGTTGATATGGCTCATATCGCTGGTTTGGTTGCGGCTGGTCTTCACCCGAACCCAGTTCCATATGCTCATATCACCACAACAACGACCCACAAAACCCTTCGTGGACCTCGTGGTGGTTTAATTTTGACTAATGATGAAGACTTAGCTAAGAAAATCAACTCAGCTATTTTCCCAGGTATTCAGGGCGGCCCTTTGGAGCATGTTGTGGCAGCTAAAGCTGTTTCTTTCAAAGAAGTATTAGATCCAGCCTTCAAGGAATATGCTGCCAATGTCATCAAGAACAGCAAGACTATGGCAGATGTCTTCTTGCAAGACCCTGATTTCCGTATCATTTCTGGCGGAACTGAAAACCACCTCTTCCTAGTGGATGTGACTAAGGTTGTAGAAAATGGCAAAGTTGCCCAAAACTTGCTGGATGAAGTCAATATTACTCTAAATAAAAATTCAATCCCTTACGAAACCTTGTCACCATTCAAGACTAGTGGGATTCGTATCGGAGCAGCAGCTATTACTGCACGTGGATTTGGTGAAGAAGAAAGTCGCAAAGTGGCTGAACTCATCATTAAAACCCTTAAAAATGCAGAAAATGAGGCTGTCTTAGCAGAAGTGAGAAGTGCAGTCAAAGAATTGACAGATGCCTTCCCATTATACGAGGACTAAAACTTTTATGGACATTTATATTAAGAAAGCCATTATTCACCAGTTCAGTCCGGATGATACCGAGCTGTTCCTAGCGGATAAGCTTCTCAATATTACTCCAAAAATCGAAGAATACCTGCGTAGAAAAATTGAACGTGTGTATTCAGATGAAGCTAAGACTGGGATTTTCGAGGAAGAAAATCCCTTCTTCAATCATATCACAGACGATTTGTTGGAGACATCAGTAACACTGGCTAATCTCTGGAAAGAAGAGTTCAGTATTTCTGAAAACCTCAAGACCAATGACTTGATTTTTGTGCAATTTTCGAAAGAAGGCGTGGAACATTTCGCTTTCTTGCGAATTGCTCTGCGTGAGACCTTGACTCACCTCGGAGGAGAAGTTGATAATCCAATCAAGCTGACTCAGAATAACCTGCCTGGATTTGGAACAGGGGCTGATGAAGCCTTGGTGGTTAATCTTCAGAACCGCAAGTACCATCTGATTGAAAAACGAATCAAGTATAACGGGGCTTTCTTGAACTATTTTTCAGATAATCTTCTTGCTGTCGCCCCTAAGATTTCTCCTAAGAAATCTATCAAGGAATTGGAAAAAACAGCACAGCGCATTGCTGAGACTTTTAACACAGATGATTTTCAATTTCAATCCAAGGTCAAATCAGCTATTTTTAACAATCTGGAAGAAAGCAATGAATTATCGCCTGAGAAATTGGCTAACGATCTTTTTGATAATAATCTGACTGCTCGTTTGAGCTTTATTGACCAAGTCAAAGAAGCCGTACCAGATCCTGTTCAATTTGATGAAATTGATGCCAGTCGCCAATTAAAGAAATTTGAAAACCAAAAACTTTCCTTGTCAAATGGAATTGAGCTCATCGTTCCCAATAACGTCTATCAAGACGCCGAGTCTGTTGAGTTTATCCAAAATGATAATGGAACCTACTCTATCTTAATCAAAAATATCGAGGATATCCAAAGTAAATAATGTTTAAACGAATTCGAAGAGTGCTTGTACTAGCAGTCTTCCTTTTTGCTGGATATAAAGCTTACCGCATTCACCAAGATGTTAAGCAAGTTATGACCTATCAACCCATGGTGCGAGAAATCTTGAGTGAAAAAGACACCCCAGCAAACGAAGAGCTTGTGCTCGCTATGATTTATACTGAAACAAAAGGAAAAGAAGGCGATGTTATGCAGTCTAGTGAGTCTGCAAGTGGTTCAACCAATACCATCAATGATAATGCCTCTAGCATTCGGCAAGGCGTTCAAACTCTGACAGACAATCTCTATCTGGCCCAGAAGAAGGGGGTAGATGTCTGGACGGCTGTTCAAGCCTACAATTTTGGACCTGCCTATATCGATTTTATCGCCCAAAATGGTAAGGAAAACACCCTAGCACTGGCCAAACAGTACTCTCGTGATACTGTTGCTCCCTTGCTTGGTAATACGACTGGAAAGACTTATAGTTATATTCACCCCATTTCCATTTTTCATGGAGCCGAACTCTATGTAAATGGAGGAAACTATTACTATTCTAGACAGGTGCAACTCAACCTTTACATCATCAAATGTTTTACTCTCTTTTCGACATCTGGCTAGCCCAGGTGTTTTTGTTATAAGTTTTCTTTAAGATAGATATATTACTCTAGAAAGGTAAAGGAGGAAATTCCCTATGAGAAAGAAACTCTTTCTGACTAGTGCTGCGGTCTTGTGGGCAGTAACAGCTATGAATAGTGCCCATGCAGCAACAGATGTTCAAAAAGTCATCGACGAAACCTATGTTCAACCTGAATATGTCCTAGGTTCTTCTCTATCTGAAGATCAAAAAAATCAAACCCTTAAAAAACTAGGCTACAATGCCTCAACAGACACCAAAGAGCTCAAGACCATGACACCTGATGTCTATTCTAAAATCATGAATGTGGCAAATGACTCTAGTTTACAGTTGTATTCATCAGCCAAGATTCAAAAACTAGGTGACAAGTCGCCACTTGAGGTCAAGATTGAAACACCAGAAAACATTACTAAGGTGACGCAGGATATGTACCGCAATGCAGCCGTAACTTTGGGTGTGGAACACGCAAAAATCACTGTAGCAGCACCCATTCCAGTTACAGGTGAGAGTGCCTTAGCAGGGATTTACTATTCGCTAGAAGCTAATGGAGCCAAGGTGCCGCAAGCCAATAAAGATTTAGCTCAAGAAGAGCTAAAGGCTTTGTCAGATATCAATGCTGAAAACAAGGACAAAACAGGCTATGATGCTAATAAATTAAACGTTGCTTTAGCAGATATTAAGTCAGGACTCGCCAAAGCTAAAGAAAGCAAGGGAAATCTGACGGAGGAAGATGTCCGTAAAATCGTTGAAGATACCTTAAAAAATTACAAACTTGATCAGGTTGTAACAGGAAACCAGATCAATATCATCATCAATTTTGCTTTGAATCTCTCAAAGAGTGATATCCTCAGCAATGCAGACTTCACTAAAACCCTAAATGACCTTAAACAAAGCATTGTTTCACAAGCTGGCGACAGTTTTAAAAATATCAACCTTAACTTTGATGCTGATAAGGCGCTAGAGGACGGTGGTAACTTCTTAAGCTCCCTCTGGCAAACCCTTGTCAACTTCTTTAAGAGTTTTGGTTCTTAAGAAATTTCATGGTATAATAGATGGTAACCGTAACGTTGCCGTCTTTTTTGTCGGCCAATAGAAAGAGAAGAGAATGTTAAAGAAAAATGATATTGTAGAAGTTGAAATTGTGGACTTGACCCATGAAGGTGCAGGAGTTGCCAAGGTGGATGGTTTGGTATTTTTTGTTGAGAATGCTTTACCAAGTGAAAAAATCCTCATGCGTGTCCTCAAGGTTAATAAAAAGATTGGTTTTGGGAAGGTTGAAGAATACCTTGTCCAGTCGCCACACCGTAATCAAGATCTAGATTTAGCTTACCTGCGTTCAGGAATTGCAGATTTAGGTCATCTTGCCTATTCAGAACAGCTCAAGTTTAAAACCAAGCAAGTTAAGGACAGTCTATATAAGATTGCTGGAATTGATGATATAGAGGTTCCTGAAACTTTGGGTATGGAAAATCCAATCAAGTACCGCAACAAAGCACAGGTCCCTGTTCGTCGAGTAAATGGTGTCTTGGAAACAGGATTTTTCCGTAAGAATTCCCATGACCTCATGCCTCTAGAAGATTTCTTTATCCAAGATTCTGTGATTGATGAGCTAGTTGTAGCCCTACGCGACTTGCTCCGTCGTTATGATTTGAAACCTTATGATGAAAAGGAACAATCTGGCTTGATTCGGAACCTTGTGGTGCGTCGTGGGCACTATTCAGGTCAAATTATGGTTATTTTAGTGACTACTCGTCCGAAGATTTTTCGTGTGGAGCAATTGATTGAACAATTAACCAAGCAGTTCCCAGACATTGTGTCGGTTATGCAAAATATCAATGATCAGAACACCAATGCAATTTTTGGTAAGGAATGGCGCACACTTTATGGACAAGACTTTATTACTGACCAGATGTTGGGAAATGACTACCAAATCGCTGGACCAGCCTTTTATCAGGTCAATACAGAAATGGCTGAAAAACTCTATCAAACAGCCATTGACTTTGCTGAATTAAAAGAAGATGATGTGGTCATTGATGCCTATTCTGGTATCGGGACGATTGGCCTCTCTGTTGCGAAACATGTTAAAGAAGTTTATGGTGTTGAGGTAATTCCAGAAGCGGTTGAGAATAGCAAGAAGAATGCCCAACTGAACCATATTTCAAATGCCCACTATGTCTGTGACACAGCTGAAAATGCCATGAAGAATTGGCTCAAGGAAGGTATTCAACCAACCGTTATTCTAGTGGACCCACCAAGAAAAGGCCTCACTGAGAGCTTTATCAAGGCAAGTATCCAAACAGGAGCTGAACGTATCGCCTATATCTCCTGCAATGTCGCAACCATGGCGCGTGATATTAAACTCTACCAAGATTTGGGATACGAGTTGAAGAAAGTCCAGCCGGTGGATCTTTTTCCGCAAACGCATCACGTGGAGTGTGTAGGATTGCTTGTACGAGCTGAGTCATCAGCGAAGTAGAAGTAGATTCTCCGCCCATGGGATAGCTGTCGTAGAGTAAGGAGTTTACGACGAAATGATATGGTAAGTCCGAAACGCTCAGTGTGTAAGCTTGTTGCTAAAAGCGTAAAAACCTTGGAACGAAAGGAATAATAGACTTCCTGCGAAACAAAAATACAATACAATAAAACTATGGATGGTGAAGCAAGTAAACAATTAAGCGATAGCCGTTTCAAGAGCCTTGTAGGTGTTCAGCGCACGAGATGTTAGCTGTGTTAAAAACAGCTTATCAACGTAAACGCGCAAAAGTGGACGAAAACCCAAATTAAGCCTAGACGGTCTCCTGGTCTCCTCATGCTAACTATTCAATACATGCGAGAATAGAGCACTTATGAACAAATTGCGGCTGATTTTGGCATTCACGAAAGCAACTTAATCCGTCGGAGCCAATGGGTTGAAGCAACTCTTATTCAAAATAGTTTTACGATTTCAAATTCTGCCTTAATTCTGTAAAAATAGTAAAATTCGAAGGATTGTGAAGGATTGTAAGGTAAGAGTTTTTTTCTTTCTGAAAAAATGGTATAATAGCAATCAAAACTAGAAAATAAAACGGAATTTGGAACAGATTTGTCTGTATCCTAGTAGAGTGGTGATACTATGAAGATTAGTAAGAGGCACTTATTAAATTATTCCATCTTGATTCCCTACTTGCTTTTATCTATTTTGGGCTTGATTGTGGTCTATTCGACCACCAGTGCTATTTTAATCGAAGAAGGCAAGAGCGCCTTGCAATTGGTTCGAAATCAAGGAATCTTTTGGATTGTTAGTTTAATACTGATTGCCTTAATTTATAAATTAAGACTAGATTTTTTGAGAAATGAGCGACTAATCATTTTAGTTATCTTGATAGAAATGGTTTTATTGTTCTTGGCTCGTTTTATTGGTATTTCCGTAAACGGGGCATACGGTTGGATTTCGGTTGCAGGAGTAACTATTCAGCCAGCTGAGTACTTGAAAATCATTATTATTTGGTATTTGGCTCACCGATTCTCCAAACAGCAAGAAGAAATAGCTATTTATGATTTTCAAGTTTTGACTCAAAATCAATGGCTTCCCCGTGCTTTTAATGATTGGCGATTCGTTCTCCTAGTTCTGATTGGAAGTTTGGGAATTTTCCCTGATTTAGGGAATGCGACTATTTTAGTCTTGGTTTCCTTGATTATGTATACAGTTAGTGGAATCGCTTATCGCTGGTTTTCAACCATTCTGGCGCTCGTATCTGCCGCTTCTGTCTTTGTCTTGACCACTATCAGCCTAATCGGTGTTGAGACCTTTTCAAAAATTCCAGTATTTGGCTATGTGGCCAAGCGCTTTAGTGCCTTTTTTAATCCTTTTGCCGATCGTGCTGATGCGGGTCACCAGTTAGCTAATTCTTATTTTGCCATGGTCAATGGCGGTTGGTTTGGTCTAGGTCTTGGAAACTCGATTGAAAAACGAGGTTATTTACCAGAAGCTCATACAGACTTTGTCTTTTCTATCGTGATTGAAGAATTTGGCTTTGTTGGTGCTAGTCTTATTTTAGCTCTCTTGTTTTTCATGATTCTGCGAATTATCTTGGTCGGTATCCGAGCGGAGAATCCTTTTAATGCCATGGTTGCACTCGGTGTCGGAGGGATGATGTTGGTTCAGGTATTTGTCAATATCGGAGGGATTTCGGGCTTGATTCCATCTACAGGAGTGACTTTCCCCTTCTTATCCCAGGGTGGAAATAGTCTTCTAGTCTTATCAGTGGCAGTGGCCTTTGTCTTAAATATTGATGCCAGTGAAAAACGCGCTAAGTTGTACCGAGAATTGGAAAATCAACAAATGAACCTTCTGTGAAGTAGAATAAAGAAAGGATAGTCTATGTCTCTTCAAAAATTAGAAAATTATAGTAATAAAAGTGTTGTGCAAGAAGAAGTATTGATTCTAACAGAATTGCTGGAAGATATTACTAAAAATATGCTTGCCCCAGAGACCTTTGAAAAAATCATGCAGTTGAAAGAATTATCAACTCAAGAAGATTATCAAGGTCTAAACCGTCTAGTGACTAGCTTATCAAATGATGAAATGGTCTATATTTCACGCTATTTTTCAATCTTACCTCTTTTGATTAATATTTCAGAGGATGTGGATTTAGCTTATGAAATCAATCATCAAAATAATATTGATCAGGACTATTTAGGTAAATTATCTACAACGATCAAAATGGTTGCTGAAAAAGAAAATGCCGTTGAAATTCTTGAACACTTGAATGTTGTCCCTGTTTTGACAGCTCATCCAACACAAGTGCAACGAAAAAGTATGTTGGATTTAACAAATCATATTCATAGTCTTTTGCGTAAATACCGTGATGTTAAGTTGGGGTTGATCAATAAAGAAAAATGGCACAATGATTTGCGCCGTTATATCGAAATTATCATGCAGACAGACATGATTCGTGAGAAAAAATTAAAAGTGACTAACGAAATCACGAATGCTATGGAATATTACAACAGCTCCTTTTTGAAAGCTCTACCTCACTTGACGACGGAGTATAAGCGCTTAGCGCAAGCGCATGGTCTGGATTTAAAACAGGCTAAACCAATCACCATGGGTATGTGGATTGGTGGAGACCGTGATGGTAATCCCTTTGTTACAGCAGAGACCTTGAAACAGTCTGCACTCACTCAGTGTGAAGTCATCATGAACTACTATGATGAAAAGATTTACCAACTTTATCGTGAATTTTCTCTTTCAACTAGTATTGTCAACGTCAGCAAGCAAGTCAGAGAAATGGCTCGTCAATCCAAGGATAACTCGATTTACCGTGAAAAAGAGCTTTACCGTCGTGCCTTGTTTGATATTCAGTCAAAAATCCAAGCAACTAAAACCTATCTGATTGAGGATAAGGAAGTTGGGCCTTGTTATGAAACCGCCAATGATTTCTACAAGGATTTGATTGCCATTCGAGATTCTCTACTGGAAAATAAGGGCGAGTCCTTGATTTCAGGTGATTTTGTGGAATTATTGCAGGCAGTAGAGATATTTGGTTTTTACTTAGCATCAATTGATATGCGACAAGACTCTAGCGTCTATGAAGCCTGTGTGGCAGAACTCTTGAAATCAGCAGGAATTCATTCTCGTTATAGCGAGTTAAGCGAAGAAGAAAAGTGTGACCTTCTCTTGAAAGAGTTAGAAGAAGATCCCCGAATTCTTTCTGCGACTCACGCAGAAAAATCAGAATTATTAGCAAAAGAACTAGCTATTTTTAAGACGGCTCGTGTTTTGAAAGATAAGTTGGGAGATGATGTCATCCGCCAGACCATCATTTCGCACGCTACTAGCCTTTCTGATATGCTAGAATTAGCTATTCTATTAAAAGAAGTAGGACTGGTGGATACGGAAAGGGCGCGTGTTCAGATTGTTCCCCTTTTTGAAACAATTGAAGACTTGGATCATTCAGAGGAAACAATGAGAAAATATCTTTCTCTTAGCCTTGCCAAAAAATGGATTGCCTCACGAAATAACTACCAAGAAATCATGCTTGGCTACTCTGACAGTAATAAAGATGGTGGTTACTTGTCATCATGTTGGACCCTCTACAAGGCTCAACAACAATTGACTGCTATTGGAGATGAATTTGGCGTTAAGGTTACCTTTTTCCATGGTCGTGGTGGTACTGTCGGTCGTGGTGGTGGACCAACCTATGAAGCCATCACATCTCAACCGCTCAAGTCTATCAAGGATCGTATCCGCTTGACGGAGCAGGGTGAAGTAATTGGGAATAAATACGGTAACAAAGACGCCGCTTACTATAACCTTGAAATGCTAGTATCGGCAGCTATTAATCGTATGATTACTTAGAAAAAGAGCGATACCAATACCTCAAATCGTTATGAAGCCATTATGGATCAAGTAGTGGATCGTAGTTACGATATCTACCGTGATTTGGTCTTTGGTAATGAGCATTTCTATGATTATTTCTTCGAGTCAAGTCCAATCAAGGCTATTTCAAGTTTTAATATTGGTTCTCGTCCAGCCGCTCGTAAGACGATTACTGAAATCGGTGGTTTGCGTGCCATCCCTTGGGTATTCTCATGGTCACAGAGTCGTGTTATGTTCCCTGGATGGTACGGGGTTGGTTCAAGCTTCAAGGAATTTATCGATAAAAATCCAGAGAATATTGCTATCTTACGAGATATGTACCAAAATTGGCCTTTCTTCCAATCGCTTCTTTCAAATGTTGATATGGTCTTGTCAAAATCAAATATGAATATTGCTTTTGAATATGCTAAACTTTGTGAAGACGAGCAAGTTAAGGCCATCTATGAGACTATTTTAAATGAATGGCAAGTTACTAAGAACGTTATCTTGGCTATTGAAGGACATGACGAACTCTTAGCTGACAATCCATATCTAAAAGCTAGTCTGGATTACCGTATGCCTTACTTTAATATTCTCAACTATATTCAGTTAGAGTTGATTAAACGCCAACGTCGTGGAGAATTGTCAAGTGATCAAGAACGATTGATTCATATCACCATCAACGGAATTGCGACAGGATTGCGTAATTCAGGTTGATAATTTTCAAGAGTGAATATCAAAAAAATTCTAATAGACTATTGACAAGTAGTTTAAAAATGATATAATTTAACCATTCAGAAAAGTAATCGTACAAACTTTTTAGAGAGTCTGTGGTAGCTGAAAACAGATAAGTGGCGATGATGAAAATTGGGCTGAATGCTATTTAGAATTTGAAATCATAAAAATTCGGTGAGCACACCTTACAGTGCATCTCGTTATTGCGAGACAGAGCGATAGGGAAATTCCCTATAATTGAGGTGGTACCGCGCATCGACGTCCTCACACAAGTTTTTTGTGTGAGGACTTTTTTGATGGAGGTTAGTATGGAAAGAAAACGATGGCGTCACTTGTTTATACTCAATGAAAATCAAAGTACAAACTAGGAAGCTAG
>NZ_VMLH01000056.1:0-42290 GCF_013276595.1 Streptococcus sp. 10824 | reverse complement strand
GTGACGCATGGTTGGATAAAGTTATCGTTAACATTTCTAAAGCAGGATTCTTCTCATCTGACCGTACAATCGCTCAGTATAACGAAGATATCTGGCACTTGAACTAATACTCTTCGAAAATCTCTTCAAACCATGTCAGCTTTATCTGCAACCTCAAAGCTGTGCTTTGAGCAACCTGCGGCTAGCTTCCTAGTTTGCTCTTTGATTTTCATTGAGTATAAGATACAAGATTTATACTAATACATTTTGTAAAAAAGCGAGTTTCAATTGAAATTCGCTTTTTTAAATGTTGTGGATTTTAGTCAATCCTGTCTAAAAATAGAGAAATTATAGATACAGTGAAGGCTTTAAATGCTGGTTTTTACTGTCTTCAGCCTTATACCCCTTGTATTCGCTTACATAAAGTATTATAATATAATTGTAGGAAAGAAGGTGTTTTTATGTGGAAAAAATATTTTTCAAAATATAAATGGACGGATTTATTTTGGATTTTATTTGTTATTTTGACCTGCCTCTATATAGGTAACCATGATTTGTTTCCTCTCAATCATCAAGAAATCTCTCTTCGAGGTAGTTTCTGGGGGTCTGTACTTGCCTTATATCACTTGCTATTTATTGATAAGTTTGTTATCTCGAATCGAAAATAAATATGAGGTATATGCCTGACTGGCTACTTTTAATATTGATTTTGGAGGAAGATTTTGTCTCTATTATTTATTATTTTAAATTTATCTATTTTGTACAAGATTTATTCTTTGAGACGGGAAAAATCGAAATACTTGATTTATACGGCCTATATCATATTTGGGGTAAATGTACTATATGGTATTCAATGGTTATTAAAAGAACTGATTTCAACTATTTCCACTTAATATGTATGGAAACTCCAGTGATTTTTGCATAACAAAACGCATAAGATTAAGGTTTGAGTACCTGTTCTTATGCGTTTTTGTAATATTGAAGATTTTCGGTAAGTTTTATACCTTTGGGAAGTCTAGTTTAGAATGCTTTCCCAACCAGAATCTCAGCCTCAATAGTAATCTCTGTCAGTTGGCTCCAGTCAATCTTGCTCTGGTCAACGTGAAAGAGGAGAGGAGTCATACTGAGTAGGGCTTGGAGTTGTTCTACTGTGATAGTCTTAGTCAGAGAGGCAGTTTGGTTAGATAGGATGGTAAAGTGTTCTTGGAAATGATTTTTGATATTTTGGTTGGAATAGTCCTTGTTTGTCAGCTGGTCTTGTACCTTCTGACGGATTTCCTTGAGGTGATTTTCAGTTGGGATAACCTTGATCAAGATACCGTCTTTGGATAAAACGCGACGAAATTCTCCATAGTTGGCAGGTGAAAAGATATCTAGTAGGATATCCATGCTGGTGTCTTTTATAGGAAGACGAGCCAAGTCACCAACGAACCAATTGACTGCCCAGTTGGGTTCACTTTTAGCAGCGATTTGGACTGAATCTTTGGAGATGTCAAAGGCATAGAAAGTTTTTTCAGAGTGACTTTCTTGTAGTTTGCGAGAATAGAATCCTTCACCACAACCGATATCCAAAATTGTTGTGGTTGTTTTTGAGCTTGCAAGCAAGTCAGATACAGCATCTAAGATAGCTTGGTAAAAGCCGACTTCTAGGATTTGTTGACGGTTTTGAAAATTTTCCTTGTCATAGTTAGCAGATTGCTTGATTTGAGGTGCTAGATTGACATAGCCAAATTTCGCCAAGTCAAAAGAATGACGGTTGCAGCATTTGAGACTGCTCTCTACCAGAGTCAGATTTTCTTGGCAGATAGGACAGGCAAAGGCAGCCGCAGAAGCAAAACGCTGGAGTTTAGGTTTGAGGTTTATATTCATAGTTTAAGTGTATCAAAAGAGGTAAATGAAAGCAACTTTAGGATGATTTGTAATAGAATTAAATAGTAGTATCATTACTTTTCAAAGTGCCAAAATTAAATTGCTTTTATATCTAAATTGCTATATAATAATATCTAGGAGGAAATAAGTATGTTAAAAGAAGTATTAAGCGTTGCAAAAGTTGCGAAAAAATCATCACTCTTTTTGGGTGGTGTCGCATTTGGTACCCTTGGTTTGAAAATCTTAGCAAGTAAGGAAGCTAAAAAAGGTTATTCTAAAGCCTTGGCTAAGGCTTACAAATTGAAGGACGAGCTAGATGCATCTGTTTCTGTTGTGAAGCAACATGGAGACGATGTCTTGCAAGATGCCAAATATTTGTACGAGCAAGAGAAAAAAGAAGAGCAATTAGATAGCCTTATAGGAGAATAATATGTCTTTTAAAGTGCTACATAGAGGATACCAACATATCCGACTATCATCTTCTTTTTCACTCACCTTGGATATTCAAGACTATCTTCGTTCCTTGGCGAGAGATGAAAAGGGGATTGAGTCTATCCAGTTTTACATGGATCAACAGCACTTTACTCTACGTATAAAAGAAGGCTTTTCTGTATTAGATAATGCAGAAGCCTTTTTAAAAAGAATTGATAAAGGGAAAGTTTCTGAGTTGATGACTCTTCCCATTCGTAGAGAAGAGAGTGCTTATTCTATTGTTTCAGGTGCAGCGATTAAGCGTGTACTTTTTCGTAGTTTTGTGCCGTATCCTATTCGCTATATATGGACTTGTTATCAGGCTTTGGGTTATATTAGAGAAGCCTATCAAACACTAGCGCGTAAGGAACTAACGATGGAAGTCTTGGACTGTTCGGCGATTTTATTGTCCTTGTTTATGAACCAATCCAAGACAGCTAGCAATATCATGTTTATGCTTGATTTGGGGAATCATTTAGATCAGTGGTCCTTGAAAAAAACTGCAACAGATTTAGAACAGAGTCTTCTTTCAAAAGAGAGCGATGTATTCTTAGTGCAGGGCGATACGGTTGTTAGTATCAAGAGTTCCGATGTTCAAATCGGAGATGTCTTGGTCCTATCTCAAGGAAATGAAATTCTGTTTGATGGACAAGTAGTTTCAGGTTTAGGTATGGTCAACGAAAGTTCCTTGACGGGAGAGAGTTTTCCAGTTGAAAAAAGAGAGTCTGATTTGGTTTATGCAAATACAGTATTAGAAACTGGAGAGTTACGTATTCGTGTAACCGATAATCAGATGAACAGCCGGGTTTTACAACTGATTGAGTTGATGAAGAAATCTGAAGAAAACAAGAAAACGAAACAACGCTATTTTATCAAGATGGCGGACAAGGTCGTCAAATATAATTTCTTGGGGGCTGGGCTAACTTACCTATTGACAGGTTCTTTTTCTAAGGCTATTTCTTTCCTATTAGTCGATTTCTCCTGCGCTTTGAAAATCTCTACTCCTGTAGCTTATTTGACAGCTATTAAGGAGGGGTTGAATCGTGAGATGGTAATTAAGGATGGAGATGTTCTGGAGAAATATCTGGAAGTTGATACTTTCTTGTTTGATAAGACAGGAACAATCACAACTAGTTATCCTATAGTTGAAAAGGTGTTACCTTTTGGAGACTATAGTGAGGAAGATATTCTCAGAATCAGTGCCTGTCTTGAGGAACACATTTATCATCCTATTGCTAATGCCATCGTCAAGCAAGCTGAGATAGAGGGGATTGAACATGAGGAAATGCATGGGAAACTCCAATATATCGCAAGCAAGGGAATTAAGTCCCATATCGATGGTCAACCAGTTCTTATTGGAAATTATGTCTTGATGCAGGATGAGCAAATTCATATCAGTTCAGAACAAAATGCTTTAATTGAAGAGTACAAGAGTCACTACAATCTCTTATTCTTAGCCTACCAGAATGAATTGATTGGAATGTTCTGCATTCATACTCCTTTGAGAAAAGAAGCAAAAGCAGCCTTGGAGAAACTTAAGGCACAAGGGAAAAAATTGATTCTGGCAACAGGGGACACCTTGGTTAGAACAGAGGCATTAGTCAAAGATTTGCCCTTTGATCAGGTCTATACAGACTTGAAACCTGATGGAAAATTTGAGTTAGTAGAGGAACTACAGAAAGCAGGTCACACTATTTTGATGGTTGGAGATGGATTGAATGACTCAGCGGCTCTAACCCTATCAGATATCGGTGTGGTGATGAATGAGAGTGCAGATATTTCTAAGCAGATGAGTGATATCTTATTGTTAGATAATCGTTTGGATTTCTTCCAAGAGTTGGATTGGCTATCATCATCTTTGCAAACACTCATCAAGAAGAATATTCAAGATACCGTTGTCGTAAATAGTAGTTTGATTGGCTTTGGCTTGTTTAATTGGCTCAGTCCTTCAAATCTTTCTATCTTACATAATCTAACAACCTTACGTATTGTACTGCGTAGCCTGTCTATTAAGGGATAGGTGGGGACTATTAACAGCAAAAAGGAGTTACCTTTCTCGAGGGTAACTCCTTTTTTTATAGGTAAATGTTGAACAATTTAGTAAGTTAATACAAAGTATTTTTTCTTTCCACGACGGATAACAGTCAGTTCATTCTCTAACTTATCTGCGTCACTCAAGACATAGTCAAGGTCTTGGATACGGTCGCCGTTGACGTAGATAGCTCCGTTTTGGACATCTTCACGGGCTTGGCGTTTTGAGTTAACCACACCAGATGACACGAGCAGTTCCACGATATTGTGGTTTTCGTCTGCTTGAACTTGGTAGTTTGGCACACCACGAAGTCCTTGTTTAAGTTCTTTAACAGAAAGGTTTTTGATGTTTCCTGCAAAGAGCTGCTCAGTGATGTTGAGGGCTTCTTTGTAGGCTTCTTCGCCGTGAACAAGTGTAACGACTTCACGAGCCAAGACTTTTTGAGCCAAGCGTTCGTGTGGCGCTGCTTCAAATTGTTTACGAATGTCTTCAATCTCATCAAGTGACAAGAAAGTAAAGATCTTCAAGAAGCGAACAGCGTCAGCGTCCATAACATTCATCCAGAATTGGTACATTTCGTATGGAGAGGTCTTTTCAGGATTGAGCCAGACTGCGTTTCCTTCTGATTTACCAAACTTCTTACCAGTTGCATCTGTGATAAGCGGAACTGTGATAACGTGTCCAGTCTTGTCAGCTTTACGACGAAGCAATTCGGTACCAGCTGTCATATTTCCCCACTGGTCAGAACCACCGATTTGAAGAGTGACATTATGGTCTTGGTTAAGGACGAAGAAGTCGTACCCTTGCATGATTTGGTAAGCGAACTCAGTGTAAGAAATCCCTGTTTCAATCCGTTTTTTCACAGACTCCTTACTCATCATGTAGTTGACAGTGAAGTATTTTCCAATATCACGGAGGAAGTCAATGAAGCTGATGCTGCCAAACCAGTCGTAGTTGTTGACCATGACAGCCTTGTTTTCCCCATTTTCAAAGTCAAGAAAACGAGAAAGTTGTCCTTGGATAGACTTGACCCAGCCATCTACTGTGTCTTTTGTTTGGAGACTACGTTCAGCATCTTTGAAGGACGGATCTCCGATGAGACCTGTAGCACCGCCAACGAGCGCATAAGGTTTGTGACCTGCTAGTTGCAAGCGACGACTTGTCAAGATTGCGACAAGATGGCCTAGGTGAAGGCTGTCAGCAGTTGGATCGTAGCCAGTATAATAAGAAACTTGACCTTCTTCTAGGGCTTTACGCAAAGCTTCTTCATCAGTCGTTTGAAAAATCAAACCACGCTCTTTTAGCTCATCAAAAATGTGCATGTGTCTTTTCTCCTTTTTAAAATTATTGTTTCTACCTATTGTATCACAAACTTGGGCAATAGCCTAGCAGAATAGGGAAGAAAGTGGCTATTTTATTGAAAGTTTCCCTTTTGTGGTATAATAGATAGAGTGAGGAAGTCCATGCAAAATCAATTAAATGAATTAAAACGAAAAATGCTGGAATTTTTCCAGCAAAAACAAAAACATAAAAAATCAGCTAGACCTGGCAAGAAAGGTTCAAGTACCAAAAAATCTAAAACCTTAGATAAGTCAGCCGTTTTTCCAGCTATTTTACTGAGTATAAAAGCCTTATTTAACTTACTCTTTGTACTCGGTTTTCTAGGAGGAATGTTGGGAGCTGGGATTGCTTTGGGGTACGGAGTGGCCTTATTTGACAAGGTTCGGGTGCCTCAGACAGAAGAATTGGTACATCAGGTCAAGGACATCTCTTCTATTTCAGAGATTACCTATGCGGATGGGACGGTGATTGCTTCCATAGAGAGTGATTTGTTGCGCACTTCTATCTCATCTGAGCAAATTTCGGAAAATCTGAAGAAGGCTATCATTGCGACGGAAGACGAACACTTTAAAGAACATAAGGGTGTAGTACCCAAGGCGGTGATTCGTGCGACCTTGGGGAAATTTGTAGGTTTGGGTTCCTCTAGTGGGGGTTCAACCTTGACCCAGCAACTGATTAAACAGCAGGTGGTTGGGGATGCGCCGACCTTGGCTCGTAAGGCGACAGAGATTGTGGATGCTCTTGCCTTGGAACGCGCCATGAATAAAGATGAGATTTTAACGACCTATCTCAATGTGGCTCCCTTTGGCCGAAATAATAAGGGGCAGAATATTGCAGGAGCTCAGCAGGCGGCTGAGGGGATTTTCGGTGTCGATGCCAGTCAGTTGACTGTTCCTCAAGCAGCATTTTTAGCAGGACTTCCACAGAGTCCCATTACTTACTCTCCTTATGAAAATACTGGGGAGTTGAAGAGTGATGAAGACCTAGAAATTGGCTTAAGACGGGCTAAGGCAGTTCTTTACAGTATGTATCGTACAGGTGCCTTAAGCAAGGACGAGTATTCTCAGTACAAGGATTATGACCTTAAACAGGACTTTTTACCCTCGGGCACGGTCACAGGAATTTCACGAGACTATTTATACTTTACAACTTTGGCAGAAGCTCAAGAACGTATGTATGACTATCTAGCTCAGAGAGACAATGTCTCCACTAAGGAATTGAAAAATGAGGCAACTCAGAAGTTTTATCGTGATTTGGCAGCCAAGGAAATTGAAAATGGTGGTTATAAGATTACTACTACCATAGACCAGAAAATTCATTCTGCCATGCAAAATGCGGTTGCTGACTATGGCTATCTTTTAGACGATGGAACAGGTCGTGTAGAAGTAGGGAATGTCTTGATGGACAACCAAACAGGTGCTATTCTAGGCTTTGTAGGTGGTCGTAATTATCAAGAAAATCAAAATAATCATGCCTTTGATACCAAACGCTCACCAGCTTCTACTACCAAGCCTTTGCTGGCCTACGGTATTGCTATTGATCAGGGCTTGATGGGAAGCGAAACGATTCTATCTAACTATCCAACAAACTTTGCTAATGGTAATCCGATTATGTATGCTAATAGCAAGGGAACAGGAATGATGACCTTGGGAGAAGCTCTGAACTATTCATGGAATATCCCTGCTTACTGGACCTATCGTATGCTCCGTGAAAAGGGTGTTGATGTCAAGGGTTATATGGAAAAGATGGGTTACGAGATTCCTGAGTACGGTATTGAGAGCCTGCCAATGGGTGGTGGTATTGAAGTCACAGTTGCCCAGCATACTAATGGCTATCAGACCCTAGCTAATAACGGAGTTTATCATCAGAAACATGTGATTTCTAAAATTGAAGCAGCAGATGGTAGAGTGGTGTATGAGTATCAGGATAAACCAGTTCAAGTCTATTCAAAAGCTACTGCGACAATTATGCAGGGCTTGCTGCGAGAAGTTCTATCCTCTCGTGTGACAACAACCTTCAAGACGAATCTGACTGTTTTAAATCCTACTCTGGCTAATGCAGATTGGATTGGGAAGACTGGTACAACCAACCAAGACGAAAATATGTGGCTCATGCTTTCGACACCTAGATTAACCCTAGGTGGCTGGATTGGGCATGATGATAATCATTCATTGTCACGTAGAGCAGGTTATTCCAATAACTCTAATTACATGGCTCATCTGGTAAATGCGATTCAGCAAGCCTCACCAAGCATTTGGGGGAACGAGCGCTTTACTTTAGATCCTAGTGTAGTGAAATCGGAAGTCTTGAAATCAACAGGTCAAAAACCAGGGAAGGTTTCTGTCGAAGGAAAAGAGGTAGATGTTACAGGTTCGACTGTTACCAGCTATTGGGCTAATAAGACAGGAGCGCCAACGACTAGTTATCGCTTTGCTATTGGTGGAAGTGATGCGGATTATCAGAATGCTTGGTCTAGCATCGTGGGGAGTCTACCAACTCCATCAAGCTCCAGCAGCTCAAGTAGTAGTTCTAGCGATAGCAGTAACTCAACTACTACACGACCTTCTTCTTCAAGGGCGAGACGATAATTCTCTAAATGAAGTGGCCAATCAATGGATTGCCACTTTTTTCCTTTCGTGTTACAATAAGGGTATGAATCAGTATCAGAAAAAGATTGTTAACGGAAAAATTTATTCGCTCCTATCCGGCTTAATATGGGGAATCTGTGGAATTTTAGGAGAGTACTTCTTTACTCATTATCAGGTGTCTTCGGGCTGGATTACCTCTATGCGTTTGACACTGGCAGGGAGTCTTGTACTCATTTGGTCTGCAATACAATTAAAATCGCAAGTGCTAGATATTTGGCGAGACAAGAAAAATTACCTGCCCTTTTTAGCCTATGCTATTTTGGGGATTTTTTCAGTTCAGTATTTTTTCTATCTCTGTGTAGAATACTCAAATGCTACGACAGCAACTATTTTACAGTTTATTAGCCCTGTCTTTATCCTCTTTTACAATCGCTTGGTTTATCAAAAACGAGCGTCAAAAAGCGCTGTTTTCTATGTTTTGGTTGCCATGCTGGGTGTTTGCTTGATGGCGACAAAGGGAGATCTCTCTCAGTTATCCATGACACCACTAGCCCTTGTGACGGGATTACTGAGTGCTATGGGTGTTATGTTTAATGTTATCTTGCCCCAGCCTTTTGCGAAGCGCTATGGTTTTGTACCCACGGTTGGGTGGGGGATGATTTTGGCAGGTTTATTTAGCAATGTTCTCTCGCCAGTGCATCAGCTTTCCTTTACTCTTGATATTTGGAGTATCTTGATTTGTCTCATTATCGCTTTCTTTGGGACGGCTTTTGCTTTTTTTATTTCCATGAAGGCGGTGTCCTTGGTTTCTCCTTTGGTGGTTTCCGTTATCAGTGCCAGTGAACCTCTCTCTTCTGCTCTCTTGAGTGTTTTGTTCTTAGGCCTGGTAGTGGATTGGTCACTCCTTCTAGCTATGGCCTTGATTATTTTACCCATGATATTTTTGTCTATAGAAGAAGCGAAAGAAAGTAGATAAAAAGTCTTTTCTTAATTCTAAAAGTGTGCTATACTAGAATAGTCAATAAAACACGGGGAGATAGTTGTGAAGAGTGTTTTTAGGTTGTATCGGTAGGGGTTTGCTTTTACCGACAGCACGTTTTATCTCACATCCCTAAAAAATCATACCTAAAAACAGACAAAAAGGCTTCAAATTTGAGGCTTTTTTTGGTAGAATAGTTATCATTATAAAGAATGAGAGGTTTTTTTATGACTGCTACAAAAATGAATGCTCAAGAAATTATCCAATTTATCGCTAATGCTGAGAAGAAAACCAGTGTGAAAGTAACTTTTGAGGGACAACTCGCAACTGCTGTACCTAGCTCGGTTGTTAGACTAGGGAATGTTTTATTTGGAGACTGGAAGGACGTGGCTCCGCTTCTCAATGGTTTGGTAGAAAATCAAGACTATGTTGTTGAGCAAGATGCTCGCAATTCTGCAGTTCCTTTGCTAGATAAACGTGCTATCAACGCTCGTATCGAGCCAGGCGCTATTATCCGTGACCAGGTAGAAATTGGTGACAATGCTGTTATCATGATGGGAGCTGTTATCAATATCGGTGCTGAAATCGGTGCAGGAACCATGATTGACATGGGGGCTATCCTTGGTGGCCGTGCCATCGTTGGGAAAAACAGCCACGTTGGTGCAGGTGCAGTTTTAGCAGGTGTGATTGAGCCAGCTAGCGCAGAACCAGTCCGTGTTGGAGACAATGTTCTTATCGGTGCCAATGCAGTGGTTATCGAAGGAGTCCAAATCGGTAGTGGTTCAGTTGTCGCAGCAGGAGCTATCGTTACCCAAGATGTTCCAGAAAATGTAGTAGTAGCAGGTGTTCCAGCTCGAATTATCAAAGAGATTGATGCCCAAACTCAACAAAAAACAGCGCTAGAAGATGCGCTTCGTACCTTGTAATTGTAAAAGAAAAATAGAGGCGGAACCCTTTTCCAGCCTCTTTCTGCTATATGGGAGGATAGATAGATGTTAGATTTGATTCAGATTAGACGAGATTTGCACCAGATTCCAGAGATTGGCTTGGAGGAGATCAAAACTCATGCTTATTTGCTGGATGTGATTGAGAAATTGACTGCGGGCAAGGAGTTTGTTCAAGTTCGTACTTGGCGGACAGGTATTTTGGTTTACTTGCAGGGAAGTCAGCCAGAGCGTACTATTGGTTGGCGGACGGATATTGATGGTCTGCCTATCGTTGAACAAACAGGACTTCCTTTTGCTTCTCAGCATCAAGGTCGCATGCACGCTTGTGGCCATGATTTCCACATGACTATTGCCTTAGGCTGTCTCGAGCGCGCCCTTGAGGAACAACCTAAAAATAATCTACTCTTCCTGTTTCAGCCTGCTGAAGAAAATGAAGCTGGTGGCATGCTCATGTATGAGGATGGTGCTTTTGGAGACTGGTTGCCAGACCAGTTTTATGGGCTTCATGTTCGACCAGATTTGAAGGTTGGTCAGATTGCGACCAATACTCATACACTCTTTGCAGGAACTTGCGAGGTGAAGATCCGTTTCAAAGGAAAAGGAGGACACGCAGCCTTTCCACATGAAGCTAATGACGCCTTGGTGGCAACTAGTTACTTTGTGACCCAGGTGCAGTCAGTTGTCAGCCGCAATGTCAACCCAATCGAGGGAGCGGTGGTGACCTTTGGAGTTTTCCAAGCTGGAACAACCAACAATGTTATCACAGATACAGCCTTTTTGCATGGAACTATTCGGGCCTTGACTCAGGACATGAGTCTCTTGGTACAAAAGCGGGTCAAAACAGTTGCAGAAGGAGTTGCAGCTGCCTTTGATATGGAAGTCGAAGTGGAACTCAAACAAGGTGGATACCTACCTGTTGAGAACCATCCAGCCTTGGCGCGTGAACTAATGGACTTTTTTGAAGAGAAAGACGGAATTGAGTTGATTGATATCGAGCCTGCTATGACAGGCGAGGACTTTGGTTATCTCCTTTCAAAGGTTGATGGCGTGATGTTTTGGCTGGGTATCGATAGTCCCTACGCCCTTCATCACCCTCAGATGGCTCCTAAGGAAGAAGCATTAGCTATTGGGGTGGATGCGGTCTCTAGTTTCCTGAAAAAGAAGGCAGCAGAGTAGAGGGGTTGTCTATGAAATCGGAACTACGCAAGCAAGTCTTGCAAGAAATGAAGGCTATATCTCAAGAGCAAAAACAGGCTATAGAGCAAGCTTTAACCGAGCGGCTTTTACACCATCCCTTCTACCAAGAAGCCAAGGTCATCGCAACCTATCTCTCTTTTCCGCACGAATTTCAAACGCAGGGATTGATTGAGCAGGCGCTGAGGGACGGCAAGAAGGTTCTGATACCCAAAACCTATTCCAAGGGGCGCATGGACTTTGTGGTCTATGATCTGCAACAACTGGTCAAAACTTCCTTTGGCTTACTGGAACCACAGGGAAATTTGGAAGTGGTAGATGCCTCTCAGATTGATTTGATTCATGTCCCAGGGCTGGCTTTTACGATGGAAGGCTATCGGATTGGCTATGGCGGAGGTTATTATGACCGCTATCTGGAACAGTTTACTGGTCATACTTTGAGTACGGTTTATCATTATCAAGTTCAGGACTTTATCCCTGAAAACCATGATATTCCTGTTCAGGAGGTTTTGATTGATGAAGGAAATCTTTGATAGGCGTTACCCTGTGACGAGTTTCTTTCTTTTAGTGACGGCCGTGGTATTTCTACTAATGTTGGTAACTACAGGAGGAAACTTTGACAGGGCGGATACTCTATTTCGATTTGGAGCCATGTATGGGCCTGCCATTCGCCTCTTTCCCGAGCAAATTTGGCGTCTCTTTTCGGCTATTTTTGTTCATATTGGGTGGGAGCATTTCATTGTTAATATGCTTTCACTTTATTATCTTGGAAGGCAGGTAGAGGAGATTTTCGGTTCTAAGCAGTTTTTCTTTCTCTATCTTTTATCAGGAATGATGGGCAATCTCTTTGTTTTTGTATTTAGTCCCAAATCCTTAGCAGCAGGTGCATCCACCTCTCTTTATGGTGTATTTGCCGCGATTATCATTCTTCGCTATGCAACTCGTAATCCTTATATCCAACAGCTAGGACAGTCTTATCTGACACTTTTTGTGATTAACATTATTGGAAGTGTTCTGATTCCAGGAATCAGCCTAGCAGGCCATATCGGAGGTGCAGTTGGTGGCGCATTTCTAGCAATTATCTTTCCAGTTAGAGGAGAAAGACGGATGTATAGTGCTAGTCAGAGACTGGTAGCGTTAGTCTTGTTCGTAGGACTCGCAGTCTTACTTCTCTACAAGGGAATGGGATGAAAATTTGTGGAATGAAAAAAGATAAGGCATTTTTTGAACCTTATCTTTTTTTATTTTATACTCAATGAAAATCAAAGAGCAAACTAGGAAGCTAACCGCAGGCTATACTTGAGTACGGCAAGGTGAAGCTAACGTGGTTTGAAGAGATTTTCGAAGAGTATTATTCCTTCTCAGCCAATTCTTTTCCCAGTTGGATGAGGTAATCTTTTAAGTCATCTTTGACTTGTGGATGTTTGAGGGCGTAGTCAATAGATGTTTTCATAAATCCAAACTTATCCCCAACGTCGTAACGAGCTCCTGTAAATTCACGGGCGAAAACACGTTGTGTTTTATTAAGGGTATCAATAGCGTCGGTAAGCTGGATTTCATTTCCCGCACCAGGAGCTTGCTTTTCGAGGATGTCGAAAATTTCTGGTGTGAGAAGATAACGACCGATAATTGCTAAATCACTTGGTGCATCTTCGGGAGCTGGTTTTTCAACGAAAGTTTCGACACTGTAGAGACCATTAATCCCTTCACCTTGAGGAGCGATAACTCCATATGATGAAACATCTTCGTGTGGTACGGGCATGACAGCAATGGTTGATGCGTGTGTCTTTTCGTAATCATTCATCAGTTGTTTTGTCAAAGGAACGGCATTCTCGTCTGTGATGTCCATAAGGTCATCACCCAGCATAACAACGAAGGGCTCATTCCCCACAAAAGCTTTGGCTTGTAAGACAGCGTCTCCAAGACCACGAGGGTGAGTTTGGCGGATGAAATGAAGGCGCATACCAGTTGCTTCATCTACTAATTTTAACAGATCTGTTTTCCCTTTTTCTTTGAGATTATATTCCAATTCAAAGTTTGAATCAAAGTGGTCCTCAATAGAACGTTTTGATTTACCAGTGACAACCAGAATATCTTCAATACCTGATTTGAGAGCTTCTTCCACGATAAACTGGATAGTTGGTTTGTCTACAATTGGCAACATTTCTTTAGCAAGGGCCTTGGTTGCTGGTAAAAATCGAGTTCCTAGTCCAGCGGCAGGAATGACTGCTTTTCTAACTTTCAGTGCCATAAGAATCCTTTCTCTAGAGGGTTAAGACCACTCATTTTCTGCTTTAAATTCATTGTTCATGATATTATAAATGGCATCTTTGATATTGGTTCCTTGGTAAATAACTTGGTAAATGGCATGCGTAATCGGCATATAGACTCCAAGTTCTTGCGCTAGCTCATAGGCTGCTCGAGTCGTTGAAATTCCTTCAATCACCATGCCCATATTGGCTTCGATATCAGCTAGGGATTCTCCACGACCAAGAGCATCTCCGGCTCTCCAGTTACGAGAGTGGATGGAGGTTCCTGTTACGATCAAATCTCCCACACCAGATAAGCCGCTATAGGTCAGTGGATTAGCCCCGAGTGCTACCCCTAGGCGGGTGATTTCTGCCAAGCCTCGAGCGATGATGGCTGCCTTAGCGTTGTCACCAAATCCCAAACCATGTAAAGCTCCGGCACCGACAGCGATAATATTTTTGAGAGCACCAGCGGTTTCGACCCCGATAACATCCGTATTGGTATAAAGTCGGAAGTAGTGATTACTAAATAGCTCCTGAACGTATTGAGCTGTTTGTAAATCTTTAGAAGCAGCAGTTATTAAAGTTAGGTCACGCACAATGGTCTCTTCTGCATGACTAGGTCCTGAAACAACGACGATATCACTACGGAGATGTTCAGGAATTTCTTCTTCAAGAATGGTTGATAATCGTTTATGGCTATCAGGTTCTAATCCCTTTGATGCGTGCATGATGATAACCTTATGGTCCAAGGTTTGTGCAACTTGTTGGGCAACAAGTCGTGTCACTTTTGTTGGGACAACAAACAAAATCGCATCCACATCTCTCAGTGCCTCTGCTAAGTCGGTGTAGGCAATGATATTTTCATCTAGAACGACATCTTTAAAGTAGTGTTTGTTAGTATGATAGGTATTAATTTCATTGATTTGTTCGGGAAGATTTCCCCAAATACGTACCTCGTGTCCATTGTCATTTAAGACTTGTGAAAGGGCAGTTCCCCAGGAACCAGGCCCCAAGACGGCGACGGTTTGTTTTTTCATGATTTCCTCCTTAATAGAGTCCTTTCTCTTATTCTATCATATTCTAGAGGATTTTGCACTTGCATTGCTGGGAAGTGGTGTCTTTGTGACTTCAAAAATACACAAAAACCGGGGCTAGTATTAAACTCTCAGTCTTTAGTTAAAGTGAGAAGAAATCTGATAGATAGTTTGATTCAGTATATGCTTATAATAGAGGTAAACAACTCAGGAGGTTCTTGTAGCTTGCGAGAGTTTGGCGAAAAAATTAAAAGATTACGTTTGGCTAAAAAAATCAGTAGTTCAGAATTTTGTGGCGATGAGTCTGAATGAAGTATCCGTCAATTAATTAGAATTGAAAATGGAGAATCCAGACCAACACTAACAAAGTTAAAATATATCGCTGAACGTTTGGGGGTTGAAGATTACAAGTTGATGCCAAGTTATATAGAGTTGGATAAGGAATACCTAGAATTGAAGTATTTCTTGATGAGGACTCCTACATACGAAGATGAAACTATCGCCCAAAAGAAAGAGAGTGTTTTTGATAAGATTTTTGAAGAGTATTATGATAGGCTACCTGAGGAAGAAAGATTTATCATCCCAAATTATTCATATCTGGCACTAACGAACTACACAGTTCAAAAATCACCAGAAAAGCTAGTTAAACTACTGTCCTTCTGGTGATTTTGCTTAATTTCTGATGTTCGAGACATAATTGAGGAGATTTGTCTTGATTTTTTCCTAAAAAAGGGTAGACTCCTCCCTTGGTTTGATGCTCGATTTTTAAAATAAGGTGACTTATTCTGTTAGGCATGTTTTCCCCTGCCCTCTAGCTCTATATGGAACAGGGAGTATCAGATTTATCTGGCAGATTGTATCAAATAAGGCTTGAAATTGTTTTGAATAGGCGTATAGACTTGAGAATTTGAGAATATGTCGTCTAGCAGTAGAGACATATTTTCCGGCAATATGAAGGAAGAGAGGTCGAAAACGCTTGATAGTCAAGACCTTTACTTCATCACCAGCTAGCTGCTTTAAAAAGAGGTAGAGATTATAAGCCAGATAGCCCATCATCATACGTACTTCATTCTTAACCATGGTCGAACTATCTGTCTTATCCCCAAAGAATCCTGCTTTCCTTTCTTTGATAAAGTTTTCAGCATTCCCTCGTTCACGATAGAATTGAAACAGCTCCTCACTATCTACACTGCTTAAATTGGTCAAATGAACTTTTTTACAACCATAAAAAAGAGCACTTAATCGTACTCTTCTCTTTTAAGGATTAGTTGAATTAATTCAAATCCACTAGTTCTCCTGTTTCTAGGTAGACTAGGCGTTCACAAATGTTAGCAATGTAATCAGCGAAGCGTTCCAGATGACCTATGATATAAAGGTATTGAGTTCCATTGGGAATTGAGGTTTCTTGGTCTTTCATAAGTCCAATGATTTCCTTTGATAAGGCATAATAATATTGGTCAATCTGTTCATCTTTTTGAGCAATACTAATAGCTTTTGAGGCTTGGTGCAAAGGAAAGGCAACCAATAAATCGGCTAGCATGCTGAGGGATAATTTACCCATTTGGTGTAACTGTTCTTCGTCAGGGGCTAGTTGATTTTCTTTTAGTTGCAAAACAGCTTTAGCAATGCCTGCCATATGGTCTCCCATACGTTCAAGGTCTGAACAAGAAGACATGATGCTAATCACAAATCGAAGGTCAGACACTTGTGGCTGTTGCAAGGCCAACAAACGGGCACAGGTCAATTCGATAGCGCTTTGACCTTGGTTGATAGCATGATCCTTATTGATAATTAGCTCTGCCATCTCCTTGTCTTTGGAGGCTAAGGCCAGTAAGGTTTTTGAAGCTGTTTCAAGGACAAGTTGCCCTAGTCCTAAAAAGGATTGTTCTAATTCATGCAATTCTAAGTCAAATTGATTTCTCATAGGTTTTTCCTTCCTTATCCGAACCGTCCTGAAATATAGTCTTCTGTGCGCTGATCTTTTGGATTGGTAAACATGTCAACGGTATCTCCAAATTCGCAAATTTCTCCTGTTAAGAAAAAAGCAGTTTTATCTGAAATACGTGAAGCTTGTTGCATGTTATGGGTAACAATGATAATCGTATAATCCTTTTTTAGTTGCTGAATGAGGTCTTCAATTTTTAAAGTGGAGACAGGGTCTAAGGCTGAAGTCGGCTCATCCATTAACAGAATATCAGGTTCTACTGCTAAAGCTCGCGCAATGCAAAGGCGTTGCTGCTGACCGCCTGATAAGGACATGGCACTCTTTTTAAGATTATCTTTGACTTCGTCCCAAATGGCTGCCCCTTTTAAAGATTTTTCCACTAAGGCATCTAATTGTTTTTTGTCTCGAATACCATGTGTCCTTGGGCCATAAGCCACGTTATCATAGATAGACATGGCAAAGGGATTAGGCTGTTGAAAAACCATCCCTACACGCTTACGTAGCTGATTAAGGTTGAATTTGCTACTATAAATATCTTGCTCATCTAAGAGGACTTGGCCTTCAATATGGCAAGAAGGAACCAAATCGTTCATCCGATTAAGGGTTTTTAGAAAAGTTGATTTACCACAACCAGATGGGCCTATCAAGGCAGTAATCTGTCTTTCTGGTAATTGAATCGAAATATTTTTTAAGGCTTGAAAGTCCCCGTAAAATAAGTCTAGGTGTCTGACTGAAAATGTTCCCATACTAGGAAGCTCCTTTCACAAGTTTTCGAGATAATAAGCTTGATAGAGTATTTATCATTAAAACAGTAATAATCAAAATCACACCGGTAGCATAGGCTTCATTGACATGTAGCCCCTCACTTGACAGCATATACATATGCAGGGCTAGAGAACGACCTGAAGACATGAGACTACTTGGCGTATTGGTAGAGGTACCTAATGTATACATGAGGGCAGCTGTCTCACCAACGATACGGCCAATAGCTAGTATCACTCCAGCTAAAATACCTGGCATGGCAACTGGTAGAACAATTCTAAAAACAGTCCGTAACTTACCTGCCCCAAGTCCATAACTTGCTTGACGCATGCTATCACTAACAGATAAAAGGGCTTCTTCTGTTGAGCGAATAATGACTGGCAACACCATGATGACTGAGGTTAAGATTCCTGATAACAGAGAGTATTGAAAACCTAAGAAGACTACAAAGAAGAGCATGCCAAACAGACCAAAAACAATGGAAGGAATCCCAGACAAGGTATCTGAGGCCAATCGCATGATTTTAACACAAAGGGAATCTTTTTTTGTATATTCCACAAGATAAAAACCAGCAAAAATCCCTATGGGCAAGGCTAAAAGAAGAGCACCAAAGACCAGAATAACGGTGGAAATAATCGCTGGCATAAGGGAAATGTTCTCAGAAGTATAAGTCCAAGAAAAGAGGGATAGACTTAGATGAGGTAAGCCTTTGATGAGGATAAAACCAATGATTAAAAAGAGAGAGCCAAAGGTTAAAGCTGAAAAACAATAAACGAGAAGTTTTAGCAGGTATTTACTCATAAGATGATTTTCCTTTCAAGTAGGCAAAGTAGGCATTAATCAAGAGAATAAGGAAAAAGAGAACTGCTGAGGTTGCAATAAGGGCTTCCCTATGCTGACCTGATGCGTAAGCCATTTCCAGAACAATATTGGTTGTTAAGGTTCTGGTTCCTGAAAAGAGTCCACTTGGAATAATCGGCTGGTTGCCTGCCACCAAAATAACTGCCATGGTTTCGCCTACTGCGCGACCGATTCCTAAAATAACTGCTGATAAAATACCAGATCTCGCAGCTGGCAAGATGACACTAAAAATACTCCGTTCATGACTAGCTCCTAGAGCCAAGCTACCAGAATAATACGTTTTGGGAATTGTTCGGATAGCAGATTCTGACAAACTGATAATGGTTGGCAAAATCATTATTCCTAATAGTAACGAAGCGGTTAGGACACTCATGCCATTTCCTAAAAAGGTTCTAATCCAAGGCACCAATAATTGTAGGCCGAAAAAACCATAAACAATAGATGGAATGGCCGCCATCAAGTTGATAGCTGATTTTAAGAAGCCATAGACGGGCTTTGGACAATAATAAACCATAAACACCGATGTCAAGATGCCTGTTGGCACCCCAATCACAATCGCTCCTAAGGTAATTAATAAGGAACCAACGATCATTGGTAAAATACCATAGCTTGCCGGAATGTTAGTTGGCGACCAATCACTGCCTAATAAAAAACGGGCAAAGCCGTAGTTAGCCATGAAAGGTAAGCCATTACTAAAAATAAAGAAACAGATTAGCAAAATAGCTACAACAGCTACTGTTGCACTCATGAAAAAAATTGCCCTAAAAACTGCTTCTTTGAAGGCTTGTTTTGTCACATCTTGTCCTTTCTAGTGAAGAAAGTAAGGGAGATACGACACCTCCCTACTTGCCTTCTTTATCTTATTGTACGATGAAACGTCTGCATCTCTTTAGAGATTTATGGAGCAAACATTTTATTTAATTTTGTCCCAGGTGGTTAATTTGCCACTAAAAACGTCTGCAAGTTTAGCCATACTGACTTGGCTTGCCTTATTGTCATTATTGACCACAACAGCAATACCGTCTAAAGCAATAGCATCATGGCTGAGACTCTCACCTTCTTCAGGAGTTAATTCCCTAGAAACCATACCAATATCAGCGGTTTTCTCCTTAGCAGCGGTAATACCTGCTGAAGAGCCATTAGAGGTAATATCAATCGTAACTTCTGGATTTTCTTTTTTATAAGCTTCTGCTAATTTTTCCATTAAAGAAGATACTGAAGTGGAACCTACAACAGACAACTTGCCTGATAAGTGTTGGCTTGTATATTCTGTGGTTTCGGTTTTAGCTTCAATAAATTTATTATCTGTGACCACTTGTTGACCT
This sequence comes from Streptococcus sp. 10824, assembly GCF_013276595.1. NCBI lineage: Bacteria > Bacillati > Bacillota > Bacilli > Lactobacillales > Streptococcaceae > Streptococcus > Streptococcus sp. 10824. The sequence goes on along the minus strand of NZ_VMLH01000056.1, from coordinate 22,711 downwards.
TGTTTGGAGTGGATAAAGCTGATAAAATCTTGACCTAGCTTGGAAAGATTAGAAGACCAAACAATGTTGAAGGGACGTTGAAGAGGGTATTTACCATCTAAAACTGTGTCTCGACTAGCCTTGATACCATCAATCTCTAAAGCCTTGACAGATTTCGTTAAAGATCCCAAGGAGATGTAGCCGATAGCATTAGCATTCCCTTGAACTGCTGAGAGAACACCTTCTGTGCTATTTTGAATCACAGCTGTTTTGGCAGTGTTGTCAATTTTTTTATCACCGTCTTTTTTGAGAATCCCTGTGATTTCTGTGAAGGCACCCCGTGTTCCAGAGCCATTTTCTCGTGAAATCACCTCAATCGTTTCTGAAGCTGACTGTTTGGAAGCAGATGACTGATTGCCACAGGCAACAAGCCCAAATCCTGATAAGCCAATGGCTGCAAGAGTAAGCATTTTTTTGAATTTCATAATAATCACCTTTATTTCTATGTATTTTTCTTGTGTAGGATTACTACACTTATAGTCTAACAAGTCTTTGTAAAGGTTTATCCCTGATTCATGTAAAGATTGTGTAAAGAATCAAAAAAAGCCACTTTTGAAAAGTGGCTGCTCCTAAAAATAGCTTTAAAAATTATTAGTCCTGTGCGAAAGATTGGTTAGGAAGAAAAATCGTGAAGCAACTGCCTCTGCCAAGCTGACTCGTCACCGTGACTTGGCCACCTAATAATTGACTAAGTTCTTTGACAATAGCAAGGCCAAGACCAGTGCCACCAGTTTGTCTGCTTCGACCTTTATTAACTCGGTAAAAACGTTCAAAAATACAATCCTGCTCTAATTGACTAATACCAATCCCTGTATCTGACACAGAAATCTTAATGCCTTCGTTCACCTTTTGGGTCTTGACCTCAATTTTTCCCCCTTGTTCAGTGTAACGGATGGCATTGGTTAAAAGATTGAGTAAGATTTGGGAAAGTAATTGACTATCTGATACGAGGGTGACATCATCTGGCACCTGCACCTTTAGCTGTAAATCCTTCTTCTTGAGCTGAGGTTGCAAGCTTTGAGTCAAATCCTGTACAAATTCTGCCAAAGAAAGGGTCGTCCATTGTACAGGCATTTGTTGAGCCTTAGATAAGGTAAGAAGATGCTCAACAATATGTTCAAGACGCAAGCTTTCTTTGTAAATAATGTCTAGAAAGTCATCCTTGAGCGCTTCTTCTTCAACTGACATCCCCTTAATGGTTTCAGCAAAGCCCTTAATCGAAGTAACTGGTGTCCTCAATTCATGGGAGGCATTTGAAACAAAGGCTAAATTTAACTTTTCATAAGTTCTAATCGTTGTTAAATCATATAGCAAGACGAGCACAGCTTCCACAGATTGGGTGGGGCTAAAAACGGGAACTGCTGTCACTTCTAAAATCAAGTCACCCTCATGAAACCCACTTACTTCTTGTTTTAACCTTGTTTTTTGATCAAAGGCTTGGTGAACTAAATTCCGAATATCCATCCGTTTGAGGTCATCAAGTGAACTTATGTCGCCGTCCACATCGGGAAAATAATGAGGCAGAGAGCGACTGGATAATAACATCTGACCTTGAGCGGAAACTAAAAACGTCCCCATGGTTAGGTGCGACAGAAGAACCTCCATTGTTTCGGCTAGGTCCTTGTATTGCTGATCCTGTTGGGAGACTTTGGTTTTTAGGCCAGACACATACTGAGCCAAAGACTTTAAGTCTTCTTGCCCTTTTTCTAAAAAGTATTCACTACTGGTCAAGAGAGGTTGGTGCAAGGTCTCAAAAGCAACTTCCCATTTCCAAAGGCAAAAGAGCCAGTAGCCACCTAGTCCCAAAGAAAGGGCTAGAAGAAAGAGACCGATGCCTTTACTGATCCAAGTTAATGCCATCCCTGCAATCAGAATGAGGCTAACACTTAGATTGACTAGCCAAAATTGAAGGTAGCGTTTCATCTATAACTCCTTGAACTTATAACCATAACCCCGAATGGTTCGAATAAATTGAGGGGCTTTAGGATTGTCTTCAATTTTTTCCCTCAACTTACCAATATGAACGTCCACCAAACGTGTTTCCTGCCCAAAGTCATACCCCCAGATACGTTCCAAAAGACGCTCTCTAGTCAGTGTCATGTTGGGATGTTTCATAAGATAGAGCAAGAGTTCAAATTCTTTTGGGGTCAAACTCAGTAACTTATTCGCCTTGTAGACTTCATGACGCTCAGGGTATACTTTCAAGGTCCCAAATAGCCAAGAATCGTCAGCGATATTATCTGAATCATCTCCTTCTTGTTCTCCTTTAGTTCGCCTGAGGACAGCCTTGACACGCGCCAGCAATTCTCTAGGGCTAAAAGGCTTGGTCAGGTAGTCATCAGCCCCTAATTCCAAGGCCAAAACCTTATCAAATTCATCACTTTTCGCAGAAACCATCATAATTGGAGTTTTGACGCCTTTGGCTCTCAGCCGCTTACAAACTTCCATGCCATCTAATTGTGGTAACATGATATCAAGCAAGATAAAATCAAAGGGTTCTGTTTCTGCCAAAGCTAAGGCCTTCCGTCCATTTGTTACCAATTGAGTAGAAAAGCCTTCCTTACTTAAATGGTAGTCAAGCAATTTCAGAATGTGTTCTTCATCATCCACTAATAAGACTTGTTTTGTCATCTATTATCTCCTATTGGTAACATTATAACACAATTATCAGAAATCCTAACATTGCTAAATTAGATTAAATTTGCTTATCAAGACTAGTATCTGGTCAAATGCTCAATCATCTCCTTGTGCTCTGGATAGGTCGCCAGTAGATCTGCCCTTTCAAATAATTCAAAATCCTCAAATTCAAAACCAGGAGCAACAAGACAAGAAACCAGAGCATAATCCTTATCAACTGTTGATCCCCAAATAGTGCCCTTAGGAACACAGTAGTGAAGTTGTTGCCCTTTGGATATGTCCAGGCCTAAAGTGACTACTTCGTAGTGACCATCTGCTGTAATCATGTGAACAGTAAGTGGGGATCCTGCATGAAAATACCAGATTTCATCTGCTGTCAATCGGTGAAAATGTGAAGGATTCGTTTCTTCTAATAAGAAATAAATACTGGTATAAAGCGCCCTTCCCTTACCAGCAAGGTTTATAGTGTCTGAAGCTTTTTTTGTTTGTCTAAAATAGCCACCTTCAACATGGGGAGCTAACTCTAGAGTTCTTATCAAGTCTTCTTTATCCATCGGGGCCAATGGGTTGAAGTAACTCTTGTTCAAAGTGGTTTTACGATTTCAAGAACTCCTCGTTTTAGGACATAAATCGATCATATTTATGTCCTAAAACTAGTGAAGCGCCTAGCCAAAGTCCGAATAGGATTTGGCGTTAGTTACTTAGATTGCTTTGCAATCAAGTAACTTTGGCGATTTACATCTTCTCTGGCGCTTCTACTCCAAGCAAGCGAAGGGCTTCTTTGAGAACGACTGCGGTTGCGTAGCTGAGGGCTAGACGGCTGTCGTGTTCTGGGCTTTCATCCAAGATACGTGTATGTGCATAGTATTTGTTAAAGGATTGAGCCAGGCTAATTGCAAATTTAGCAATGATAGAAGGTTCAAAGTTATCTGCCGCACGGTTGATAATACGTGGGAAGTCTTGAATGAGTTTAATGATTTCCCAGCTTTCAGTATCATTCAAGCTATAGTTGCCAGCTGTTTCTGGTTTGAAATCGGCTTTACGTAAGATAGATTGGATACGAGCGTAGGCATATTGAACGTAAGGTCCAGTTTCACCCTCGAAGGATACCATAGCTTCTAGGTCGAAGTCGTATCCATTTGTACGGTCGGTTTTGAGGTCATAGAATTTAATGGCTCCAACCCCAACAGCATGTGCTACCTGATCTTTATTTTCCAATTCAGGATTTTTTGCTTCAATTTGGGCTTTGGCACGGCTAACAGCCTCTGTAACAGTAGGCTCTAGCAAGATGACATTCCCTTTACGAGTAGAGAGTTTCTTCCCTTCTTTTGTAACCAGACCAAAAGGAACGTGAGTAATGTCGTCACTCCAGTCGTAGCCCATCTCTTGCAAGACAGCTTTGAGCTGTTTAAAGTGGGCAGATTGTTCTTGACCAACGACATAGATAGATTTAGCAAATTGGTATTCGTTTTTACGGTAAAGGGCTGCAGCCAAGTCACGTGTGATATAGAGAGTTGCACCATCAGACTTCTTGATGAGGGCGGGATGTTCAATTCCATATTTCTCAAGGTTCACAACTTGGGCACCTTCTGATTCAAGAAGTAGTCCTTTTTCAGAAAGAATGTCTACAACTGCATCCATCTTATCATTGTAGAAGGCTTCTCCGTTATAGCTGTCAAATTCAACCTTCAATTCATTGTAAAGGCGGTTAAATTCCACTAAACTTTCATCGCGGAACCATTGCCAAAGAGCGAGAGCTTCCTCATCTCCATTTTCAAGTTTACGGAACCATTCGCGCGCTTCTTCATCCAAGCTAGGGTCATTTTCAGCTTCAGCGTTGATGCGGACATAGAGTTTAAGAAGTTCATCGATTGGATGAGCTTTTACAGCTTCTTCGTCGCCCCATTTTTTGTAGGCAACAATCAACATCCCAAACTGTTTACCCCAGTCTCCCAAGTGGTTGACCTTGACTGTTTGATAACCGATTTTTTGGAAAATATGTGACAAGCTATCTCCGATAACAGTTGAGCGTAGGTGGCCAATAGAGAATGGCTTAGCGATATTGGGACTAGACATATCGATAACAACATTTTCTTGTTTGCCAATAGTTTGATCAGCATAGTGTTCTTTTTCAGTGATAACAGCTTGCAATACTTGAGCAGAAATGGCAGATTTATCAAGGAAAAAGTTGACGTAAGGTCCTGTTGCAACAACCTTTTCAAAGGATTGGCTGTTAATTTTTTCAGCCAGTTCAGCCGCGATCATTTGAGGTGCTTTACGTTCGACTTTTGCAAGAGAAAAAGCAGGGAAAGCAATGTCTCCCATTTCTGAGTTTTTAGGGGTTTCCAGTAAATTTAAAATAGCCTCTTGGTCCAGGCTATCAATGACGCTAGCCAATTCGCTAGCAATCAATTCTTTTGTATTCATTAAGAGCTCCTTTTTGGACTTTTCTACTATTTTATCACAATTTTAAAGAAAGAAGAAAAAATTTTTGAAATCTCCTATTTTTTTGGTATAATATAGTTATAAAAATAGTTATAAATATTCACATAAGAGGATTTTATGAGAAAAAGAGATCGTCATCAGTTAATAAAAAAAATGATTACTGAGGAGAAATTAAGTACACAAAAAGAAATTCAAGATCGGTTGGAGGCGCACAATGTTTGTGTGACGCAGACAACCCTGTCTCGTGATTTGCGCGAAATCGGCTTGACCAAGGTCAAGAAAAATGATATGGTGTATTATGTGCTAGCAAATGAGACAGAAAAGATTGATTTGGTGGAATTCTTGTCTCATCATTTAGAAGGTGTTGCAAGAGCAGAGTTTACCTTGGTACTTCATACCAAATTAGGAGAAGCCTCTGTTTTGGCAAATATTGTAGATGCAAACAAGGATGAATGGATTTTAGGAACAGTTGCTGGTGCCAATACCTTATTGGTTATTTGTCGAGACCAGCACGTTGCCAAACTCATGGAAGATCGTTTGCTAGATTTGATGAAAGATAAGTAAGGTCTTGGGAGTTGCTCTCAAGACTTATTTTTGACAAGGAGAGACGGACAATGGCGACAGAAAAGCTATCACCTGGCATGCAACAGTATGTGGAGATTAAAAAGCAATATCCAGATGCGTTTTTGCTCTTTCGTATGGGTGATTTTTATGAATTATTTTATGAGGATGCGGTCAATGCTGCGCAGATTCTGGAAATTTCCTTAACGAGTCGTAACAAGAATGCCGACAATCCGATCCCTATGGCGGGTGTTCCCTATCATTCTGCCCAACAGTATATTGATGTCTTGATTGAGCAGGGTTATAAGGTGGCTATCGCAGAGCAGATGGAAGATCCTAAACAAGCAGTTGGGGTTGTGAAACGAGAGGTTGTTCAGGTCATTACGCCAGGGACAGTGGTCGATAGTAGTAAGCCAGACAGTCAGAATAATTTTTTGGTTGCCATAGACCGCGAAGGCAATCAATTTGGCCTAGCTTATATGGACCTGGTGACGGGTGATTTTTATGTGACAGGTCTTTTGGATTTTACGCTGGTTTGTGGGGAAATCCGTAATCTCAAGGCGCGAGAAGTGGTGCTGGGTTATGACTTGTCTGAGGAAGAAGAACAAATCCTCAGCCGCCAGATGAATCTGGTGCTCTCTTATGAAAAAGAAAACTTTGAAGACCTTCATTTACTGGATTCGCGATTGGCAACGGTGGAGCAAGCGGCATCCAGTAAGCTGCTACAGTATGTTCATCGGACTCAGATGAGGGAATTGAACCACCTCAAGCCTGTTATCCGTTATGAAATTAAAGATTTCTTGCAGATGGATTATGCGACCAAGGCTAGTCTGGATTTGGTTGAGAATGCCCGTTCAGGCAAGAAGCAAGGCAGTCTTTTCTGGCTTTTGGATGAAACCAAGACGGCTATGGGCATGCGTCTCTTGCGTTCTTGGATTCATCGTCCTTTGATTGATAAGGAACGAATCGTCCAACGTCAAGAAGTAGTGCAGGTCTTTCTCGGCCATTTCTTTGAGCGTAGTGATTTGACAGACAGTCTCAAGGGTGTTTATGACATCGAACGTTTGGCTAGTCGGGTTTCTTTTGGCAAGACCAACCCAAAGGATCTCTTGCAGTTGGCGACCACCTTGTCTAGTGTGCCACGGATTCGTGCGATTTTAGAAGGGATGGAGCAACCTGTTCTAGCTTATCTCATCGCACAACTGGATGCAATCCCTGAGTTGGAGAGCTTGATTAGCGCAGCGATTGCTCCTGAAGCTCCTCATGTGATTACAGATGGGGGGATTATCCGGACTGGCTTTGATGAGACTTTAGACAAGTACCGTCGTGTGCTCAGAGAAGGGACTAGCTGGATTGCTGAGATTGAGGCTAAGGAGCGAGAAAACTCTGGTATCAGCACGCTTAAGATTGACTACAATAAAAAAGATGGCTACTATTTCCATGTGACCAATTCTCAACTGGGAAATGTTCCTGTTCACTTTTTCCGCAAGGCAACGCTGAAAAACTCAGAACGCTTTGGAACCGAAGAATTAGCCCGTATCGAGGGCGATATGCTGGAGGCGCGTGAGAAGTCAGCTAATCTAGAGTACGAAATTTTTATGCGTATTCGTGAAGAGGTCAGCAAGTACATCCAACGTTTACAAGCTCTAGCCCAAGGAATTGCGACAGTTGATGTCCTGCAAAGTCTGGCGGTTGTAGCTGAAACCCAGCATTTGATTCGACCTGAATTCGGAGATGATTCGCGAATTGATATCCAGAAAGGACGCCATGCTGTCGTTGAAAAGGTTATGGGGGCTCAGACCTATATTCCCAATACGATTCAGATGGCAGAAGATACCAGTATTCAACTGATTACAGGGCCCAACATGAGCGGGAAGTCAACCTACATGCGTCAGTTAGCCATGACGGCGATAATGGCCCAGTTGGGCTCTTATGTGCCAGCAGAAAGTGCCCATTTACCTATTTTTGATGCTATCTTTACCCGTATCGGAGCAGCCGATGATTTGGTTTCAGGCCAATCAACCTTCATGGTGGAGATGATGGAGGCCAACAATGCCATTTCGCATGCAACAAAGAATTCCTTGATTCTTTTTGATGAGTTAGGTCGTGGAACTGCAACTTATGACGGGATGGCTCTTGCCCAGTCCATCATCGAATACATCCATGAACATATCGGAGCCAAGACCCTCTTTGCGACCCACTACCATGAGTTGACTAGTCTGGAGTCTAGTTTACAACACTTGGTCAATGTCCACGTGGCAACCTTGGAGCAGGATGGGCAGGTCACCTTCCTTCACAAGATTGAACCAGGGCCAGCTGATAAATCCTATGGTATCCATGTTGCCAAGATTGCTGGTTTACCGGCTAATCTTTTAGCGAGAGCGGATAAGATTTTAACGCAACTGGAGAGTCAGGGGCAAGAAAGTCCTGCTCCTATGAAACAAACAAGTACTGTCTCAGAACAAATTTCACTCTTTGATACGACTGAAGAACATCCTATCCTAGCAGAATTAGCTAAACTGGATGTTTACAATATGACACCTATGCAGGCTATGAATGTCTTGGTCGAGTTAAAACAGAAACTATAAAGAGAAAATTACTAGTCATTCTAGCTGTATCAAGGAGACTTCTTTGACAATCCCCCACTTTTTTGCTAGAATAACATCACACAAACAGAATGAGAAGGAGCTGACACATTGTCGCTCCCTTTTGTCTATTTTTTAAGGAGAAAGTATGCTGATTCAGAAAATAAAAACCTACAAGTGGCAGGCCTTGGCCTCGCTCCTGATGACAGGCTTGATGGTTGCTAGTTCACTTTTGCAACCGCGTTACCTGCAGGAAGTGTTAGACGCTCTCCTTGCTGGGAAATATGAAGCTATTTATAGTATCGGGGCTTGGTTGATTGGTGTGGCCGTGGTCGGTCTAGTTGCTGGTGGTCTTAATGTTGTCCTTGCAGCCTATATTGCCCAAGGAGTTTCATCTGACCTTCGGGAGGATGCCTTCCGTAAAATCCAAACCTTTTCTTATGCTAATATTGAACAATTTAATGCGGGAAATCTAGTCGTTCGCATGACAAATGACATCAACCAGATTCAGAACGTCGTCATGATGACCTTCCAAATTCTTTTCAGACTTCCCCTCTTGTTCATCGGTTCCTTTATCTTGGCGGTTCAAACCTTACCTTCTCTGTGGTGGGTGATTGTTCTCATGGTAATCTTAATTTTTGCCTTGACTGCCGTCATGATGGGGATGATGGGGCCTCGTTTTGCCAAGTTTCAAACCCTTCTTGAGCGCATCAATGCCATTGCCAAGGAAAATTTGCGTGGTGTTCGTGTGGTCAAGTCCTTTGTCCAAGAAAAAGAGCAGTTTGCTAAGTTTACGGAGGTTTCAGACGAGTTACTCGGTCAAAATCTTTACATCGGTTATGCCTTTTCAGTAGTGGAACCTTTCATGATGTTGGTCGGCTATGGGGCGGTTTTCCTCTCTATTTGGCTAGTTGCTGGGATGGTTCAGTCGAATGCTTCTGTTGTTGGCTCCATTGCTTCCTTTGTCAATTACCTAAGCCAGATTATCTTTACCATTGTCATGGTTGGATTTTTGGGAAATTCTGTCAGTCGTGCCATGATTTCTATGCGTCGTATTCGAGAAATTCTGGATGCAGAGCCAGCCATGACTTTCAAGGATGTGCCAGATGAAGAATTGGTCGGAAGTCTTAGCTTTGAAAATGTGACCTTTACCTATCCAATGGATAAGGAACCGATGCTGAAAGATGTGAGCTTTACTATTGAACCTGGTCAGATGGTTGGTGTAGTTGGAGCGACTGGTGCAGGAAAATCAACCTTGGCTCAATTGATTCCACGTCTTTTTGACCCACAGGAAGGGGCCATCAAAATCGGAGGCAAGGATATTCGAGAAGTGAGTGAAGGAACCCTGCGTAAAACTGTTTCTATCGTTCTTCAACGTGCCATTCTCTTCAGTGGAACGATTGCAGATAACTTGAGACAGGGTAAGGGAGATGCTACTCTATTTGAAATGGAGCGCGCAGCCAATATTGCCCAAGCCAGTGAATTCATTCATCGTATGGAGAAAACCTTTGAAAGTCCAGTTGAGGAACGGGGAACCAACTTCTCAGGTGGGCAAAAGCAAAGGATGTCGATTGCGCGTGGGATTGTCAGCAATCCACGTATTCTGATTTTTGACGATTCGACCTCGGCATTGGATGCTAAGTCAGAGCGCCTAGTGCAAGAAGCCTTGAATAAGGACTTGAAGGGAACAACAACCATTATCATCGCGCAAAAGATTAGCTCGGTTGTTCATGCAGATAAAATCTTGGTTCTAGATCAAGGGCGATTGATTGGTCAAGGGACGCATGCAGACTTGGTTGCCAACAATGCCGTTTACCGTGAAATCTACGAAACACAGAAAGGAAAGGAGGAGTAAAATGAAGACAGTTCAATTTTTTTGGAATTATTTTAAAGCCTATAAGCTATCATTTGTAGTTGTCATCTTGATGATTGTTCTGGCAACTCTTGCCCAAGCCCTCTTTCCGGTCTTTTCTGGACAAGCAGTGACGCAGCTAGCCAATTTAGTTCAAGCTTATCAAGATGGCAATCCAGAACTTGTTTGGCAAAGCCTATCAGGAATCATGGTCAATCTTGGCCTGCTAGTTTTGGTTCTCTTTATCTCCAGTGTCATATACATGTGTCTCATGACGCGCGTGATTGCAGAGTCGACCAACGAGATGCGTAAAGGTCTTTTTGGCAAATTAGCTCGTTTGACCGTTTCTTTCTTTGACCGCCGACAAGATGGCGATATCTTATCTCGTTTTACCAGTGATTTGGATAATATCCTCCAAGCCTTTAACGAAAGCTTGATTCAGGTCATGAGCAATATTGTTTTATATATCGGTCTGATTCTTGTCATGTTTTCGAGAAATGTGACGCTGGCCCTCATCACCATTGCCAGCACACCAGTTGCCTTCCTCATGCTGATTTTCATCGTGAAAATGGCCCGCAAATACACCAACCTCCAGCAGAAAGAGGTAGGGAAACTCAACGCCTATATGGACGAGAGTATTTCAGGCCAAAAAGCCGTGATTGTGCAAGGAATTCAAGAGGATATGATGGCAGGATTTCTTGAACAAAATGAGCGCGTGCGCAAGGCAACCTTTAAAGGAAGGATGTTCTCAGGAATTCTTTTCCCTGTCATGAATGGGATGAGCCTGGTCAACACAGCCATCGTTATCTTTGCTGGTTCAGCTGTTCTACTGAATGATAAGGCCATTGAAACAAGTACAGCCCTAGGTCTGATTGTGATGTTTGCCCAATTTTCACAGCAGTACTACCAGCCTATTATCCAAGTTGCGGCTAGTTGGGGAAGTCTTCAGTTAGCCTTTACGGGGGCTGAACGGATACAGGAAATGTTTGATGCAGAGGAAGAAATTCGACCTGAAAACGCCCCAACCTTCACTCAGTTGCAAGAAGGTGTCGAAATCCGTCATATTGATTTTTCATATTTGCCTGATAAACCTATTTTGAAAGATGTCAGCATTTCCGCTCCGAAAGGACAGATGACGGCGGTTGTTGGTCCAACAGGTTCAGGGAAAACGACTATTATGAACCTCATCAATCGCTTTTATGATGTTGATGCTGGTGGGATTTATTTTGACGGCAAAGACATCCGTGACTATGATTTAGATAGTCTCAGAAGCAAGGTGGGAATTGTCTTGCAAGATTCGGTCTTATTTAGCGGAACCATTCGAGACAATATCCGTTTCGGTGTGCCAGACGCTAGTCAAGAAATGGTTGAGGCAGCAGCCAAAGCAACCCATATTCACGACTATATCGAAAGTTTACCTGATAAGTACGATACTCTTATAGATGATGATCAAAGCATCTTCTCTACAGGGCAAAAACAATTGATTTCTATCGCTCGAACCCTGATGACAGATCCAGAAGTCCTCATTCTCGATGAAGCAACTTCAAACGTAGATACGGTGACAGAAAGCAAGATTCAGCATGCCATGGAGGCGGTTGTAGCGGGTAGAACCAGTTTTGTCATTGCCCATCGTTTGAAGACCATCCTCAATGCAGACCAGATTATTGTCCTTAAAGATGGAGAAGTCATTGAACGTGGTAATCACCATGAACTCTTGAAACTAGGTGGATTCTACTCAGAACTCTATCACAATCAATTTGTCTTCGAATAAGAAAAAAGTTGTCCCCTTGGGCAGCTTGTTTTTATCCATAAAAAATATTTATCACATCCTTAAAAAAAACATATTAGACGAAAGGCGTTTTGAGTGATATGATAGGACTATCGTTATACTCAATGAAAATCAAAGAGTAAACTAGGAAGCTAGCCGTAGGTTGCTCAAAGCACTGCTTTGAGGTTGTAGATAGAACTGACGAAGTCAGTAACATATATACGGTAAGGCGATGCTGACGTGGTTTGAATTTGATTTTCGAAGAGTATTAACATTCGAAAGGAGAGACATCATGCCTAGAACGGTTGTAGGAGTTGCTGCAAATCTATGTCCCGTAGACGCAGAAGGAAAAAACATTCATTCATCTGTATCTTGTAGATTCGCAGAGAGCATTCGTCAAGTCGGCGGTCTCCCTTTAGTCATTCCTGTTGGTGATGAGTCAGTTGTACGCGATTATGTGGAAATGATTGACAAACTTATCTTGACAGGCGGTCAAAATGTTCATCCTCAGTTTTATGGAGAGAAAAAGACCATTGAGAGCGATGATTATAATCTGGTCCGTGATGAGTTTGAATTGGCCCTCTTGAAAGAAGCGCTTCGTCAGAATAAACCAATTATGGCAATCTGTCGCGGTGTTCAACTTGTCAATGTTGCCTTTGGTGGAACCCTCAATCAAGAAATCGAAGGTCACTGGCAAGGACTACCTTTCGGAACATCTCACTCTATTGAGACAGTGGAAGGAAGCGTGGTTGCCAAGCTATTTGGAAAAGAAAGTCAGGTCAATTCCGTCCATCGTCAGAGTATCAAAGAATTGGCATCTAATTTCCGTGTAACTGCTATTGATCCGAGAGATCAAACCATTGAAGCGATTGAATCTATCGACGAACACCGCATTATCGGTTTGCAGTGGCATCCAGAGTTTCTGGTTAATGAAGAAGATGGTAATTTAGAATTATTTGAGTATTTATTGAATGAACTGTAACGACTGGAACATCTAGTCGTTCTTTCTTTTATTTTTTCAAAATTTTTGGAATGTGACATTTTTACGCAAACGTTTGAATTCTGATAAAAATTGGAGAAATTCGACAAAAAAGCTTGAAAAAAACGAAGGTAAGCGTTATGATAGAAAAGAAGAAATATTGGAGGAATAACATGTCACATATTAAATTTGATTATTCAAAAGTTTTAGACAAATTTGTTGCACCACATGAAGTGGAATACATGCAATCACAAGTAACAGCAGCAGATGAATTGATTCGTAAAGGAACTGGTGCTGGTAGCGACTTTTTGGGATGGTTGGACCTTCCTGAAAACTACGACCGCGAAGAATTTGACCGTATCTTGAAAGCTGCTGAGCAAATCAAATCAGACAGCGATGTTTTAGTTGTGATCGGTATCGGTGGATCTTACCTTGGTGCCAAAGCAGCAATCGACTTCTTGAACCACCACTTTGCAAACTTGCAAACAAAAGAAGAACGCAAGGCTCCACAAATCCTTTACGCAGGAAACTCAATCTCATCTACTTACCTTGCTGACTTGGTAGAGTACGTAGCTGATAAAGATTTCTCAGTAAACGTGATTTCTAAATCAGGTACAACAACTGAACCAGCGATTGCTTTCCGTGTCTTCAAAGAACTTTTGGTTAAGAAATACGGTCAAGAAGAAGCCAACAAACGTATCTATGCAACAACTGACCGCCAAAAAGGTGCTGTTAAGGTTGAAGCAGACGCTAACGGTTGGGAAACATTTGTTGTTCCAGATGACATCGGTGGACGCTTCTCAGTATTGACAGCTGTTGGTTTGCTTCCAATCGCAGCATCAGGAGCTGACATCAAAGCCCTTATGGAAGGTGCGAATGCAGCTCGCAAAGACTACACTTCAGATAAAATCTCTGAAAACGAAGCTTACCAATACGCAGCAGTTCGTAACATTCTTTACCGTAAAGGCTATGCAACTGAGATCTTGGTAAACTACGAGCCATCACTTCAATACTTCTCAGAGTGGTGGAAACAATTGGCTGGTGAATCAGAAGGAAAAGATCAAAAAGGTATCTACCCAACTTCAGCCAACTTCTCAACTGACTTGCACTCACTTGGTCAATTTATCCAAGAAGGAACTCGTATCATGTTTGAAACAGTTGTTCGTGTTGACAAACCTCGTAAAAATGTGATTATTCCTACTTTGGAAGAAGACCTTGATGGACTTGGTTACCTTCAAGGAAAAGACGTTGACTTTGTAAACAAAAAAGCAACTGACGGTGTTCTTCTTGCACACACAGACGGTGATGTACCAAACATGTACGTGACTCTTCCAGAGCAAGACGCTTTCACTCTTGGTTATACAATCTACTTCTTCGAATTGGCTATCGCTCTTTCAGGTTACTTGAATGCTATCAACCCATTTGACCAACCAGGTGTTGAAGCCTACAAACGTAACATGTTCGCCCTTCTTGGAAAACCAGGATTTGAAGAATTGAGCAAAGAACTTAACGCACGTCTATAATAATAGAAGAAAAGAGTGGTTTGTCCACTCTTTTTACTCTCTTTATCCATAGAAATTGGACTCAGCCAAGACTTGTGATATAATATAGAGAGCAAAAAGGCAGACGCCTAGAGACTTTATAGGAGAAACTATGTCAAAAGATATCCGCGTACGTTACGCACCAAGTCCAACAGGACTACTACACATCGGGAATGCCCGTACAGCATTGTTTAATTACTTGTATGCGCGCCATCATGGTGGAACATTTCTCATTCGTATCGAAGATACTGACCGTAAACGCCATGTCGAGGATGGTGAACGTTCACAACTTGAAAACCTTCGCTGGTTAGGCATGGATTGGGATGAAAGTCCAGAATCACATGAGAATTATCGCCAGTCTGAGCGTTTGGACTTGTATCAAAAATACATTGCCCAACTATTAGCTGAAGGAAAAGCCTATAAATCTTACGTTACAGAAGAAGAGTTGGCAGCTGAACGCGAACGCCAAGAAGTAGCTGGCGAAACACCACGCTACATCAATGAATACCTTGGTATGAGTGAAGAAGAAAAAGCAGCTTACATCGCAGAACGTGAAGCAGCAGGGATCATCCCAACTGTTCGTTTGGCTGTCAATGAGACAGGTATCTACAAGTGGCATGATATGGTCAAAGGTGATATCGAATTTGAAGGTGGCAATATCGGTGGTGACTGGGTTATCCAAAAGAAAGACGGTTATCCAACATACAACTTTGCCGTTGTCATCGATGACCATGATATGCAGATTTCTCACGTAATCCGTGGAGACGACCACATCGCTAATACACCAAAACAGCTCATGGTTTATGAAGCACTTGGTTGGGAAGCTCCAGAGTTCGGTCACATGACCTTGATTATCAACTCTGAGACTGGTAAGAAGTTATCTAAACGTGATACTAATACACTTCAATTTATAGAAGATTACCGTAAGAAAGGTTACCTTCCAGAAGCAGTTTTTAACTTTATTGCTCTTCTTGGTTGGAACCCAGGTGGCGAAGATGAGATTTTCTCTCGTGAAGAACTCATTAAACTGTTCGATGAAAATCGCCTCAGCAAGTCTCCAGCAGCCTTTGACCAGAAAAAACTAGACTGGATGAGCAATGACTATATCAAGAATGCAGACCTAGAAACTATCTTTGAAATGGCAAAACCATTCCTAGAAGAAGCAGGTCGATTGACTGACAAGGCTGAAAAATTAGTTGAGCTCTATAAACCACAAATGAAATCAGTAGATGAGATTATCCCATTGACAGACCTCTTCTTCTCAGACTTCCCAGAATTAACTGAGGCTGAGAAAGAAGTCATGGCAGGTGAAACAGTCCCAACAGTTCTTGAAGCCTTCAAAGCAAAACTCGAAGTGATGACAGATGATGAATTCGTGACAGAGAATATCTTCCCACAAATTAAAGCAGTCCAAAAGGAAACAGGTATTAAAGGGAAAAATCTTTTCATGCCTATTCGTATCGCAGTTTCAGGTGAAATGCATGGGCCAGAATTGCCAGATACTATCTTCTTGTTAGGTCGTGAAAAATCAATCCAGCATATCGAAAATATGTTAAAGGAAATCTCTAAGTAAGAAGGGTACAATAATGGACATCTGGGAAAAGATGTACGAAGAAGCACAGAAACTATACAATCCACATGAAGTATCAGACTTTGTTTATGCCAATCATGTTGTAGCTGCAGTAGAAGCAGAAGATGGACAAATATTTACAGGTTTCTGTATGGAGGGAACCTGTGGTGTTTTCCATCTCTGTGCAGAACGGGCGGCCCTCTTCAATATGTACCAATTTTCAGGACAAACTAAGGTTAAGAAAGTATTAGCCTTTCGAGATAAAGCACCTTATGGTGGAAGTTCAGGAATGCCCTGTGGCGCTTGCAGAGAATTCCTTTTAGAGTTGAACGCTGAAAATAAAGATGCAGAATTCATGATGGACTACGATACAAGAAAGACAGTGAAAGCCGCAGAACTAATGCCCTATTGGTGGGGAGAAGAACGTGCTTCTAAGTTTAATAATCAATAGAAGAGTCAGTATAATTCTGGCTCTTTTTACTATAATTTGAAAAACTGTACTTGAAAAAATGAAAAAAGTTTAAAAAAGTAGAAAATCTAATTGCTACTGCTATTTCCGGTGGTGTGGCAGGCATTGGTAATTTGGTAAAGAAAAAAGGATTGGCAGTTGCTAAAGCTACTTTAAGTAGGGTAGCTAAAAAAGCTGCTATTCGTTTAGGCATTTATAGCAATCGGTTATCTGAACTTCTTGAACGTATATTTGATTATATTAACATTTTCTACAATGTAGGTTATGCGGTAGCTCAATGGGTTGATGCTAGGGATGTATATCCAAATAATGGACGGATTAATTTCTGGGCTTAAATCTATGTGTAAGATTTTATTATCTTTGTTTTTGTTTGTTTTCTTATTTCATTTGCTAGCACATTACATTTTTGGATTTGATCAGTTGAGTGTTACCCAATTATTATTATCTTCGATTTTTGTTGCAGGTATCAGAAAAATTGGAGATGAGTCATAAGAGAGAAAGCAGAAGTTAGAGGCTAGCTTCTGCTTTTTTATCTACATTGCTTTACCGGTAAATAAAAAAGTTAAAAAAATCACAAAAATCTTGAACAAACAAATGAAAAGGCTTACAATTATATTATAAATAGTACAAATAAAAAAACGGAGGAGTGCTTTATGAAAGCCTATACTTATGTTAAACCAGGACTTGCTTCTTTTGTTGATGTAGACAAACCAGTGATTCGCAAACCAACTGACGCTATTGTGCGTATCGTAAAAACCACTATTTGTGGAACAGACCTCCATATTATCAAAGGGGATGTTCCTGCTTGCCAAAGTGGTACCATTCTTGGTCACGAAGGGATTGGGATTGTTGAAGAAGTTGGAGAAGGAGTTTCGAACTTCAAAAAAGGCGATAAGGTCTTGATTTCTTGTGTCTGTGCCTGTGGTAAATGCTACTACTGTAAAAAAGGAATTTATGCCCACTGTGAAGACGAAGGGGGCTGGATTTTCGGTCACCTGATTGATGGTATGCAGGCTGAATATCTGCGTGTCCCTCATGCAGATAACACTCTTTACCATACTCCAGAAGACTTGTCAGATGAAGCCTTGGTTATGCTATCAGACATTCTGCCTACTGGATATGAAATTGGTGTCTTAAAAGGGAAAGTAGAACCTGGTTGCAGCGTAGCCATTATTGGTTCAGGACCTGTTGGATTGGCTGCTCTTTTGACAGCCCAATTCTATTCACCAGCTAAATTGATTATGGTGGACTTAGACGATAACCGCTTGGAAACTGCTGTATCATTTGGTGCGACTCATAAGATTAATTCTTCAGACCCTGAAAAAGCTATTAAAGAAATTTATGATTTGACAGATGGACGTGGTGTGGATGTCGCTATCGAAGCTGTTGGTATTCCTGCAACATTTGATTTCTGTCAAAAGATTATCGGTGTAGACGGAACGGTTGCCAACTGTGGTGTACATGGTAAACCAGTCGAATTCGATTTGGACAAACTTTGGATTCGCAACATCAATGTAACAACTGGTTTGGTATCTACAAATACGACTCCACAATTGTTGAAAGCTCTTGAAAGTCATAAGATTGAACCAGAAAAATTGGTAACTCATTATTTCAAACTCAGTGAAATTGAAAAAGCCTACGAAGTCTTCGGTAAGGCAGCAGACCACCATGCCATTAAGGTCATCATCGAAAACGATATTTCAGAAGCTTAAGTAGTAAAAAGATTTTGGAACATAAGCAAATAGAAATTCAGTCATCATAGGATGGCTGGATTTTTTATCAAAAAAATTAAGAAATGAGCATATTTCTTTCCTTGTTTAGCGGAATTGGTTATAATATATGGTACAAAGGAATGAATGAATATGTATCGTGTTATAGAAATGTACGGAGATTTTGAACCCTGGTGGTTCTTAGAAGGTTGGGAAGAAGATATTGTAGCAAGTAAGAAATTTGACCAGTATTATGATGCTCTCAAATACTACAAGACTTGCTGGTTTAGATTGGAACAAGAATCCCCTCTTTATAAAAGTAGAAGGGACTTGATGACCATTTTTTGGGACCCGGAAGATCAACGCTGGTGTGATGAATGTGATGACTATTTACAACAATACCATTCTTTGGCTCTTTTACAGGATGAGCAGGTTATTCCAGATGAAAAACTACGTCCAGGCTATGAAAAACAAACAGGTAAGGAAAGGCACCGTTCTTGCCGTATGAAAGTAAAATAGAGAAAAAGTAACTTTTTGGAGTTGCTTTTTTATTTTTTCCAAATCTTTGCGAATAGTATAGGTGAGGAGGTAGGTATGGTTCAAGAAATTGCACAAGAAATCATTCGTTCGGCCCGGAAAAAAGGAGCGCAAGATATTTATTTTGTCCCTAAGTTAGATGCCTATGAGCTTCATATGAGGGTAGGAGACGAGCGCTGTAAAATTGGCTGTTATAACTTCGAAAAATTTGCGGCCGTCATCAGTCACTTTAAGTTTGTGGCGGGTATGAATGTGGGAGAAAAGCGACGTAGTCAACTCGGTTCCTGTGACTATGAATATGACCAGAAGATGGCGTCCCTACGTTTATCTACCGTAGGCGATTATCGAGGACATGAGAGTTTAGTTATTCGCTTGTTGCATGATGAGGAGCAGGATTTGCATTTTTGGTTTCAGGATATTGGAGAACTGGGTAAGCAGTATAGGCAACGTGGTCTCTATCTCTTTGCTGGTCCAGTCGGAAGTGGCAAGACAACCCTGATGCACGAATTGGCCAAGTCTCTCTTTAAGGGGCAACAAGTCATGTCCATTGAAGATCCAGTTGAGATCAAGCAGGACGACATGCTCCAGTTGCAGTTGAATGAGGCGATTGGACTAACCTATGAAAATCTCATCAAGCTTTCCTTACGTCATCGACCAGGTCTCTTGATTATCGGAGAAATTCGGGACAGCGAGACGGCGCGTGCAGTGGTCAGAGCTAGTTTGACAGGTGCAACAGTTTTTTCAACCATTCACGCCAAGAGTATCCGAGGTGTTTATGAGCGTCTGCTGGAGTTGGGTGTGAGTGAAGAAGAATTGGCAGTTGTTCTGCAAGGAGTCTGCTACCAGAGATTAATCGGGGGAGGAGGAATCGTTGACTTTGCAAGCAGAGATTATCAAGAACACCAAGCAGCCAAGTGGAATGAGCAAATTGACCAGCTTCTTAAAGATGGACATATCACAAGTCTTCAGGCTGAGACGGAAAAAATTAGCTACAGCTAAGCAAAAAAATATCATCACCCTATTTAACAATCTCTTTTCTAGCGGTTTTCATCTGGTGGAGACCATCTCCTTTTTAGATAGGAGTGCTTTGTTGGACAGGCAGTGTGTGACCCAGATGCGTGTGGGCTTGTCTCAGGGGAAATCATTCTCAGAAATGATGGAAAGTTTGGGATGTTCAAGTGCCATTGTCACCCAGTTATCCCTAGCTGAAGTTCATGGCAATCTCCACCTGAGTTTGGGAAAGATAGAAGAATATCTGGACAATCTGGCTAAGGTCAAGAAAAAATTGATTGAAGTAGCGACCTATCCCTTGATTTTGCTGGGTTTTCTTCTCTTAATTATGCTGGGGCTACGGAATTACCTGCTCCCACAACTGGATAGTAGCAATATTGCCGCCCAAATTATCGGCAATCTGCCACAAATCTTTCTAGGCATGATAGTTTTTGTTTCAGTAGGTGTCCTTTTAGCGCTCACTTTCTATAAAAGAAGTTCTAAGATGCGCGTCTTTTCTATCTTAGCACGCCTTCCCTTTTTTGGAATCTTTGTGCAGACCTATTTGACAGCCTATTACGCGCGTGAGTGGGGGAATATGATTTCTCAAGGGATGGAGTTGACGCAGATTTTTCAGATGATGCAGGAACAAGGTTCCCAACTCTTTAAAGAAATCGGTCGAGATTTGGCTCATTCTCTCCAAAATGGTCGAGAATTTTCTCAAACTATAGGAACCTATCCTTTCTTTAAAAAGGAGTTGAGTCTCATCATCGAGTATGGGGAAGTCAAGTCTAAGCTGGGGAGTGAGTTGGAAATCTATGCTGAAAAAACTTGGGAAGCCTTTTTTACCCGAGTCAACCGCACCATGAATTTGGTGCAGCCACTGGTTTTTATCTTTGTAGCACTGATTATCGTTTTACTTTATGCGGCAATGCTCATGCCCATGTATCAAAATATGGAGGTAAATTTTTAAAATGAAAAAAATGATGACATTCTTGAAAAAAGCTAAGGTTAAAGCTTTTACACTTGTGGAGATGTTGGTGGTCTTGCTCATCATCAGCGTGCTTCTCTTACTCTTTGTACCTAGTCTGACTAAGCAAAAAGAAGCAGTCAACGACAAAGGAAAAGCTGCTGTTGTTAAGGTGGTGGAAAGCCAGGCAGAGCTTTATAGCTTAGAAAAAAATGAAGATGCTAGCCTAAGTAAGTTACAAGACGATGGACGCATCACGGAAGAACAGGCTAAAGCCTATAATGAATACTATACTAAAAATGGAGAGGCAAATCGTAAAGTCAATGATTAAGGCCTTTACCATGCTGGAAAGTCTCTTGGTTTTGGGTCTTGTGAGTATCCTTGCCTTGGGCTTGTCCGGCTCTGTTCAGTTCACTTTTGCGGCAGTAGAGGAACAGATTTTCTTTATGGAATTTGAAGAACTCTATCGGGAAACCCAAAAACGCAGTGTAGCCAGTCAGCAAAAGACTAGTCTGAACTTAGATGGGCAGACCATTAGCAATGGCAGTCAAAACTTGCCAGTCCCTAAAGGAATTCAGGCACCATCAGGCCAAAGTATTACATTTGACCGAGCTGGGGGCAATTCGTCCTTAGCTAAGGTTGAATTTCAGACCAGTAAAGGAGCGATTCGCTATCAATTATATCTAGGAAATGGAAAAATTAAACGCATTAAGGAAACAAAAAATTAGGGCAGTGATTTTACTGGAAGCAGTAGTCGCTCTAGCTATCTTTGCCAGCATTGCGACCCTCCTTTTGGGACAAATTCAAAAAAATAGGCAAGAGGAAGCAAAAATCTTGCAAAAGGAAGAAGTCTTGAGGGTAGCTAAGATGGCCTTGCAGACAGGTCAAAATCAGGTAAACATAAACGGAGTTGAGATTCAGGTGTTTTCTAGCGAAAAGGGATTGGAGGTCTACCATGGTTCAGAACAGTTGTTGGCAATCAAAGAGCCATAAGGTCAAGGCTTTTACCTTGTTAGAATCCCTGATTGCCCTGATTGTCATCAGTGGAGGATTACTCCTTTTTCAAGCTATGAGTCAGCTCCTCATTTCAGAAGTTCGCTACCAGCAACAAAGCGAGCAAAAAGAGTGGCTCTTGTTTGTGGACCAGCTGGAGGCAGAGTTAGAGCGTTCTCAGTTTGAAAAGGTGGAAGGCAATCGTATCTATATGAAGCAGGATGGCAAGGAGATCGCTATGGGTAAGTCTAGGGCAGATGATTTCCGTAAAACGAATGCTCGTGGTCGAGGTTATCAACCTATGGTCTATGGGCTTAAGTCTGCGCAGATTACAGAGGAGGGCCAACTGGTACACTTTCGTTTCCAATTTCAAAAAGGATTAGAGAGAGAGTTCATCTATCGTGTGGAAAAAGAAAAAAGTTAAGGCAGGTGTTCTCCTCTATGCAGTCACCATGGCAGCCATCTTTAGTCTTTTGTTGCAATTTTACTTGAACCGACAAGTCGCCCACTATCAAGACTATGCTTTAAATAAAGAAAAACTGATTGCTTTTGCCATGGCTAAACGAACCAAGGATAAAGCCGAGCAAGAAAGTGGGGAACAGGTTTTTAATCTAGGTCAGGTGAGCTATCAAAACAAGAAAACTGGCTTAGTGACGAGGGTTCGTACGCCTAAGAGTCAATATGAATTTCTGTTTCCTTCAATCAAAATCAAAGAAGAGAAAACAGAGAAAAAGGAAGAGGTAGCGACTGATTCAAGTAATCAAGCAAATCAGGAAAAATCAGAAGAGAAGGCTGAAAAGAAAGAGAATTGAAAGTTCTATAATGAAGTTAGCCACCCAGCCCTCCTAAAAATTAGATGGTTCAACTAGCTGATAGCTAGCCCTCGATTTCATTTGATAAGAGGCTTGATGCTGTTAGGCTGACAAGCCAAGGCTAAGATTAGCCTTGGTTTAGCTGACAAAACTGCTTCAAGGGTTCCTCTTGTCAAATGAAAGCTCTTCTAGGCATAAGAAAACACCTCTGTGTTATACTTGTTGTTCAACCACAAACACAAGAAAGGCACAGA
>NZ_VMLH01000055.1:0-5792 GCF_013276595.1 Streptococcus sp. 10824 | reverse complement strand
TCAAGTACAGCCTGCGGCTAGTTTCCTAGTTTGCTCTTTGATTTTCATTGAGTATTAGTTTTTCTAAAATAATTCTAATCTATTATTCTAGCACTAGTAGACTCTTTGGCTAAATCTCCTTTCTACATCTCGTTTCACCAAAAACTTTTAAGAGAGAAATACTCTATATTTCATTCTCTAAATTAGTTTTGTTACCGTTTTCAATTAGAGTATACTTTTTTTTTTTAGCATTTCAAGTCTTTTTCTAATTTGGAATTTAGTTTCAAATCTTTTTTAACTATATCAAGTATATTAAAAGTACTTTCAAAAATAATCAAATTCTTACAATACTTGTTTCGAGTGGACAAGATAAGAAAACAAGAAAGTCAATTTTAGGAGAAAACAAGGTTAATAGTCACATGATATAATGCAATGATGTAAAAATCGAACAAATTGATTGGAAAATTCAAACCAATTTCTAACAATGATTTAAGAATTGTTGTGTCCTAATATAGATTCAATGCACTATAAAACGCATAATATCAAGTTTTTTTAATTACCTGATACTATGCGTGTTTGTGATTTTTAAGATTTTATGCCTAGAGTCTCTATATGAGGACTTAAAAAAACTGACTCGTAGATGATTTCCTAAAGTCAATCCTCTTACCTAAAAAAACGACTTCTAAAAAAGTTGCCTTCATCGAGAGGTGAAGCAATGATTGTCCTAAAAAATAGTTGGATCGCAAATCTCTCTGAAAATTTCTTCTCTCTGCCTAACTTGAATTTGAGATTCAACATTCTTATTTATGATGGTCTTTCAATAATACTTCAAACTCAGCGACAGTCATTCCCAACTGCTTACTGGCAATCTCGGAAGTCAGAAGACCTTGACGAACTAGATTTAGTAGCATAGACAAACTTCCTTCAACTTTCCCACGTTCAAGTCCTTGTTCTAAACCTTTTTCGATGCCTTGTTCAATCCCCTCTGCGCGACCACGTTCAAGACCTCTCTCTAAACCTTTTTCCTCAGCTTGCTCCAAAGCATAGTCCTGTGCTAATAAGGCTTGTTCTTCTCGCCTGCGTTGTTCACTAAACATTTTCCTATCCTCCTCGGACCAGCTCTTGTAGTCCAGCAGTTGATCTGCTTGGCTGATGGCTCGCTCGGGCTGCTGGGTAAAGGGTTTATTCCCGAAAAACTCCAACCATG
This sequence comes from Streptococcus sp. 10824, assembly GCF_013276595.1. NCBI lineage: Bacteria > Bacillati > Bacillota > Bacilli > Lactobacillales > Streptococcaceae > Streptococcus > Streptococcus sp. 10824. Next base: position 4,606 of record NZ_VMLH01000055.1, on the reverse strand, counting down.
GCTTACGAACCTTGTCTTTGCTGGTTTCTCTGTATTTTCTTAATTCCAAGAACGCCATCTTGACTAGATGGTTTTCCTGTCCATTGTTTGTAATTGTTAAAACCTCACCTGTCGAATCCTCTCGCATGCTAAAACTATGAAAAGCCAAGTCATCTGAGAAGTAATTACTATCGACAATTGCGATAGCGTATACTGGTGCGATGTGTTTATAGCTCTGGTGTGTATCACCTTCTCGTTGGCGAATTTTTTCAAGATTTTGATTGACCTGACTGCACAAGTAAGCCCATAAACGATTGATGAAAAAATTCTGATGATGAACCTGAATTTCGATGATAACTTGCGTACCATTATCCAACTCCGCCAAAACATCTATACTGGTATAGAAATCTTGCGCCGAATAGGGCATGGAAGTCAAGACATGAATATTGCTTCCCTCCAAAATGGTCACATTTTTTGCTGGTAAATCCAGCATATCGCGGATAAATTGACAAGTGATTTCTGGGTTGCTAAAGATTTTCTTAGCAACCAAATCATTGGTCGGGCTAATGCCCGGATGTCTTAGAATCATATTTCCTCTCCTTTCATTATAGCACATTTTTAAATCTAGGTTTACTAGATTTACTGCTACTATCTATTTATTCGGAAAAGAAAGACAAAAGAAGCGAGAAAGTTAAAAATTATTAATCCTAATCACTTGTAAAGAGATAAATCTTGCTCATATTATTTATTAAAGACTCTATTTTACAAAAAAGATTACAAAATCAGCCGTTTTAGAGAACTCTTACCACTTCCTAGACTATTAATTCTAATGTTTTTTATACTACTCGCTTGCTCGTCAATAGGTCATAAAGCAAAATCAGTTAATCCATTCCCCGTACTCGTTCACTCTATAGCCGTCTGGTGTTAGCGAATTGAAAAGTAGTTTCCCAAAAGCATCGATATAGTACCACTTTCCTTTATAATAAATCCATGTATTGGATTCCATGGAACCAGATGATCCTAAGTAGTACCACGCGCCACTTGAATCTTGGAACCAGCCTACCTCCATCATGCCATTATCCTTGAGATAATACCAATTACCGTCTGTATCCTGTATCCAACCGGTTTGCATGATTCCATTCGCATCAAAATAATACCATGCATCATTTTCTTTCATCCAGCCTGTCCGTTCTTTCCCATCGGAATTTCTAAAATACCACTGATTATTTATCTTATGCCATCCTCTTTGTTGATTATATGTAATAACAGAATGTTCAACAGTAGAAAGTGACATGTTATCCGCTTCAACGCCAAAAACAGCTGTTAACGATGACGAACCTGTCCCGTTCGTTGTGAATTGAGCAGTGGTTTCTGGGCTAGATAATCTTTCCTGTTTTGATGGAGTCTTTATTTTTCTCTCATCTCGGTGCCCTTCTACTGTCAATTTTTCTCCACCTGTAACTTTAGCCACAAAGTCTGGAACTTCCACTCTTTCAGGGACTAGTTCTTTTGAAGATACTATAGACTTCCCAAGGTCGCCTGGTATTTTTTCTCCCGATACTAAAACCTCTGATTCTGAAAATTCCTCACTAGACGCAGGCAGTTCTTCTCTGATCGGCGCATCTTTTGGAACTAGAAACTCTACTTTATCTGGAGATACCACTTCCTCTTTGAGATTACTTGAGTTTTCTTCCGTCGATGACACCACTTCCTTCACACCCTTAAGAACCACACGTTCTCTCATAGGTGTAACCTCGACTGTACGAGAATTTTCAACAATCTTTCCATCAGCTAAGACCTTATAAGTCACCTTAGTAACTTCTTTACCTACATACCCCTCCGAAACAACCTCCGTTTTCCCTTTCTCTAACTCTTCAGAGTCCTCAAAACGCTCTGTAATCGGAAGTTCTTTTATGACACTGTTGGGTTTAATACCTAAAGTAATCACCTTGGATTGAGGAGCTATTTTCTTCTCAGAAACTTGAGAAGATACCGCTCCTGTATACTTATCTACTTGATAAGTAGTAGTTCGAGTAACCACCCCTCCTTTACCCTCTACAACTGAACGGAAACCAAGCTCTTTTGTTTCATCTCCTTGGTAAAGAGTATCAAAAGCAATCGATTCTTTTTCTACTTTCGGCTTAGTACCTTTATACACTACTCGGTAAATAAGTGGAACACCTTCTTTTTCACCCTTAGTATCCTCTGTACGCTCTTTTCCAACCTCAAGGGTACTATCACCTTCGTAAGTGGTAATAACCTCTGTTTTCGGCTCCTTTTGCGGTTTGAGAGGAGGTTCTACTTTATCTTTATCAGACTCTATTTTAGGTGTACTTGGTTTTTCGTCTTTTGGAGTTGAAGGAAGTTTATCCTTATCCTTCTCATCCACCAAAACTTCATCTTTTACATAGACAGGCTCTTTTGGTTTACCTTCAATATAAGAACGAACCCAATCCAGTTGCTCTTTTGATAAAACCAAACCACCACTGCGGCTTCCTACAACACCATTTTGGTGAACTCCAATTAAAGTACCTTTGTCATTATAAAGACCACCACCAGACGCTCCGGGTTTTGTGCCTTCATAGCTGATACCCTCAATACCTGAACCGAAATCAGTAGTATCTACAACTTCACTATCCAAGACTGGAGATAAACGACCGTCCGGGAAACCATAAACCGAAACTTTTTCACCCTTAGCGATAGAAGTTGACTCAGAAACCACCTCTACAGGAGATACCGCTTTGAAATCTTCTTTTAGTCGAACCAAGGCTAAGTCATTTTTAAATCCAAATACGGAATCTTTTTTATTCCAATAAACAATATCATCATCTGAAAAATGCACAGACAACCCATTCGGTAAGGTTGCTTTATACACTGTATTGGTGCGACCAGATTTCGTAACGACCTCAGAACCTTTAACTGTTAAAAAATTATGAGCGACTGTTAACACCAAATTGGGTGCAATTAAAGTACCTGACCCCGACCCATCTGGCGTTTGAATGTGCGTTGTAGCATAGAAATTTTCTGAGCCATTCGGAGCTTGTAACACCTCTTTACTAGGCATAGGTAAGTTGGATTTGCCACTCAAGTCAACCTTACCAACTTCAGTTCTTGCGAAATCAGAAGACGAAGTAGATGAAGGATTTACTGAGTCAACAACAGCTTTTATAATGGTATTACCTAAAGCTAACTTACTGACATACTCATCAGACCAACTAGTATCACTTACTAGTTTGTTGACAGAAACTCCATTGTAAGATACCACTTTAGCTGTTGGGGAAGTTGCTATTAACTGTTTGAAGTCTGGATTTTGTCTTAAATGAAAATTCAAACCACTTCCAACAGGACCTTCCTGAACAACCTTATCTGAAATCAAAGGAGTTCCTTTAGTATCTTCCACTCGAAGTAGAACGCGGCCTTTTTCTTCACCTTTTACTAAAGTCGCTCGACCTTTTTCATCAAAACGATACAAAGCACCGTCAATCTCATACTCTACGTCTTTTAAGGCTCTGTGATTTTCATCATAATAGTAACGGTTTGCACCATCTATATACCAACCCTTTATACCATATTTATCAATCATAGAACGAATCCAAGCTCTGTGCTTTTCCGTAAAAATCGTACCACCCCCAATACGCTCACTCTCAGGAGCGTTTGAAGTATTTGTCCCATGTTGGTGGATACCGACGACCTCTCCCTTATCATTAAACAAAGGAGCACCTGAAAAACCTCCTAAAGCTGAGGAATGATAAGTGACTGCACCACTCTCTTTATTGATACTGCTCACAGTTGTTGAGACTGAATAAGCCTTACCGTCTTTCAAGCGAGCTTTATTTTCTTTACTTAAATTCGGAGTCGAAAAATCATTGGGATAACCTACCATAGTGATTTTATCACCAGTAGAAACCTCTTTATGGCTCAACTCTCTTGGAGAGTCCTCACCACCCGTCATAGCTTCTACAGGCTTTTTAGTTACCACTACTGCTAAGTCGTTGCTATAGTCTTTACCAAAGTCTTTGCCGTTATATAAGTGAATAGAGTCTTTTTCAAGAGCTTCTGATACTCCTGATGTCGGTACTTTGTTACTTTTCTCTGTGTCTGAGTTCATCACAACATAACTACGAGCAGACGCCCCACCACGCAAGACCGCAGACTTATCATCTTGGTTTTTATCATAGTAGTTATGAGCTACTGTTACCATCACATTCGGCGCTACAAAGACACCGCTACCTGATGCGGTTTGTTTCCCACTCGTACCACTATCATAAGTGGTATAAGTCATAGCAACACCCTCAGCGGACTTCTCATGAACGCTCACATCTTTTATATCATCGCCACCTTGAATGACGTCAGCATACACTGTTCTTCCTCCAACAACTGGTAAATCAGGAATCGACAATCCAATCATACTCACCAATGCCAGACATCCCACCAATCCATAAGCTTTTGACTTACGAAATTTTCCTAAACCCTTTAAATATAAAAACATCTTTTTCCTCACTTTAGTTTCTAATACTTATTTATCCAGATATAATAGCTTACAATCTTTTAAAATCTTCAAATAAGTTATGATTGTTCCATACTCTTCAAACCATGTCAGCCTTGTCGTGCCGTATGTATATGTTAC